>NZ_JBBNIH010000111.1:0-77401 GCF_040094125.1 Faecalibacterium longum | reverse complement strand
GGAGTACGACAAGCTGACCTATTTCGAATACGCGATGGAAGCTCTGGGCGTTCTGTTCCGCTAAGCTGACGGAGAGGTTGTCCATCTTACAGAGAATTTTCATCCAGCCACTGCTGGAAGCTGGCCACAGCCCGTTCGGCCACGGCCATGTAACGCAGGCGCTTGTCGCGGGGACGCTGGTCCTCCGGCAGCGGGGGCAGGATGCCCATGTTCGCGCCCATGGGCTGGAAGTGTTTGTTCTCGGTGGTGAGATACTGGATGAGCGCACCGCACATGGTGTCGATGGGCGGTGCGGGCAGCTCTTTGCCCTCGAGACGGGCGTAAATGTTCCGCGCCGCCAGCAGGCCGCAGGCCGCGCTCTCCATATAGCCCTCGAAGCCGGTGATCTGGCCTGCAAAGAAGACGTTGGGGTGCTCCTTGAGGCAGAGCCCTGCGCTCAGCACCCGGGGTGCGTCGAGGAAGGTGTTGCGGTGCATGACGCCGTACCGGACAAACTCGGCGTTCTCGAGGCCGGGTATCATGCTGAACACCCGCTTCTGCTCGCCCCATTTCAGGTTTGTCTGGAAACCCACGATGTTATACAGGGTCCGCTCCTTATTTTCGGCCCGGAGCTGGACGTTGGCCCAGGGGCGGTGGCCGGTGCGGGGGTCGATGAGGCCCACCGGGCGCAGGGGGCCGAACCGCATGGTGTCGGCACCCCGGGCGGCCATGATCTCGATGGGCATACAGCCCTCGTAGACCGTAACGGTATCAGCTTTTTTGCCGTGGGCATCGGGGTCGGGCTGTGCGCCCTGCTCTGCGCCCGCGTCGAACTCATGGAGCGGGGCTCGCTCTGCCGAGGCCAGCGCGGCGTGGAATGCCTCATACTCGGCCTTGTTGAAGGGGCAGTTGAGGTAGTCGGCCTCGCCCCGGTCGTAACGGGAGGCGGCAAACACCTTCTCATAGTCGAGGCTCTCCGCCGTCACGATGGGGGCCACGGCGTCGTAGAAGTGGAGGCGCTCATCGCCGGTCAGGCGGCCAATTTCGTCCGCCAGCGCACCGTCCGTCAGGGGGCCGGTGGCCACGAGAATGGGGGTGCTCTCGTTGATGTGCTCCACCCGCTCCCGGTGAACGGTGATGTTCGGCGCAGCCTCCACCATCCGGGTGACTTCGGCGCTGAAGGTGTCGCGGTCCACGGCCAGCGCACCGCCTGCGGCCACGCGGGCCACCTCGGCAGCGTTCAGGAGCTGACTGCCCATCCGGCGCATCTCCTCTTTCAGCAGGCCGGAGGCGGAGTCCAGACGCTCGGCTTTCAGGCTGTTGGAGCAGATGAGCTCCGCGAAGCCCTCGCTCTTGTGGGCCGGGGAGAAGTGGGCAGGCTTCTGCTCGTAGAGCTCCACCTGCACGCCTTTGCCCGCCAGCCAGAGGGCGGCTTCGCAGCCCGCCAGACCGGCACCTAAAACAGTAACTTTATAGTTGCTCATTTAATATCCCTTTCATCTTACTTCAAGCCCGAGGCAGTCAGCGGAGACTTTACCGCTCTGCCAAGGGCTCCCCTATCAGGGGAGCTGTCTGCGAAGCAGACTGAGAGGTTTACTCCTTATTTAGTCTTTCTTCGGCACCGGCATCTCAAAGTCGCAGCCCTCTTTTGCGCAGTAGAGCTTGGAGCCCTTGCGGAACAGAGTGGAGCCGCACTTCTCGCACTTGACGGCCACCGGCATATCCCAGGTCATGAAGTCGCAGTCGGGGTAGCGCTCACAGCCGTAGTAGATGCGGCCTTTGGCGCTCTTGCGCTCCAGCATACGGCCCTTGCCGCACTTGGGGCAGATGCCGCCGGTGTCCTTCACGAGGCGCTTGGTGCCGCGACACTCGGGGAAGCCGCTGCAGGCCAGGAACTTGCCGTACTTGCCCACCTTGATGACCATGGGACGGCCGCAGAGGTCGCAGACCTCGCTGGACGGCTCGTCCGGCACCTTGACCTTCTTGCCTTCCATGTTCTTCTCGGCCTGCTCGAGGCTGGCGGCGAAGCCCTTGTAGAAGTCGTCCACGGTCTTGTGCCAGTCCGTCTTGCCGCTCTCGACCTTATCGAGGTTCTTCTCCATCTCTGCCGAGAAGTCCACATCCACGATGTGGGGGAACTGCTCCAGCATCAGGCCGTCCACGGCCCGGCCCAGCAGGGTGGGCTTGAGCTTCTTCTGCTCCCGCTCCACATAGCCGCGGTCGATGATGGTGGTGATGATGGGGGCGTAGGTGGAGGGGCGGCCGATGCCGTTCTCTTCCAGCGCCTTGATGAGGGTGGCTTCGGTGTAGCGGGCGGGGGGCTGGGTGAACTTCTGCTCGCTCTTCAGCTCCCGCAGCTTGAGCACCTGACCCTCCTCGAGGGGAGGAAGGCTGGTCTCCTTCTTTTCCTTCTCGTCGGTGGCCTCTTCGTACAGGGCGGTGAAACCATCGAAGGTGACCGTGTAGCCGCTGGCCTTGAAACGGTAGCCGCCAGCATAGACGGTGACGGACACGGTGTCCTGCTGGCAGTCCGCCATCTGGCTGGCCATGAAGCGGCTCCAGATCATCCGGTAGAGCTTGGCGGTATCGCCGCTGATGCTCTTGTCCACCTCGTCGGGGGTCAGGCCCGGCACAGAGGGACGGATGGCCTCATGGGCGTCCTGCGCTGCCGTGGCGCTCTTGGTCTTCCAGGTGCGCTTGTAGGGGCAGATATAGCTTTCGCCGTAGGCCCCGGCGATGTACTCTCTGGCAGCTGCCACAGCCTCGTCGGAGATGCGGAGGCTGTCGGTACGCATATAGGTGATGAGGCCCATGGTGCCGTGGCCGGCGATGTCCACGCCTTCGTACAGCGTCTGGGCAGCCCGCATGGTGCGGGTGGCCGTGAAGCCCAGACGGCGGGATGCCTCCTGCTGCAGGGTACTGGTGATGAAGGCCGGGGTGGGCTGCTTCGCGCGCTTGCCCTTTTTCAGTTCGCCCACGGTGTACTCGGCCCCCTCGAGGCCCTTTTCGATGGCGCGGGCCTCGGCCTCAGAGTGCGGCAGGAGCTTTTTTCCCTTGTCGTCGGAGGCCAGACGGGCCGTAAAGCTCTTCCGGCCCACACCCAGAGTAGCGTCCACGTTCCAGTATTCCTCGGGCTTGAAGGCTTCGATCTCCTTCTCGCGGTCGTCGATGATGCGGACGGCTACGCTCTGGACGCGGCCCGCCGACAGGCCGCGTCGGACTTTCCGCCACAGGAAGGGGCTCAGCTTATAGCCCACCAGACGGTCCAGCACACGGCGGGCCTGCTGGGCGTTGAAGAGGTCTTCGTTGATGGCGCGGGGGTGGGCCATACCCTCCTTCACGCCCTTCTTGGTGATCTCATCGAAGGTCACGCGGTTGGGCTCGTGGGGGTCGAGGCCCAGGATGTTGGCCAAATGCCAGCTGATGGCTTCACCTTCACGGTCCGGGTCGGTCGCCAGCAGCACACCGTCGGAGTGTTTGGCCTTGCTCTTCAGCTCTTTGATGAGCTTTTCCTTGCCTTTGATGCTGATGTATTGCGGCGCATAGTCATGCTCGATATCGATGCCCAGCTGGGAGGCGGGCAGATCGCGGATGTGGCCCATGCTGGCCGTAACTTCGTAGTCTTTGCCCAGATATTTGCCGATGGTCTTCGCCTTGGCAGGCGACTCCACGATGACGAGTTTTGCCATTACGTTCTTCTCCTATATATAAATCCTCATCAGCCGCTGCTGCTCGGGCAGGCCCGCCTTCGTACAACCTCTCAGTCTGCTTCGCAGACAGCTCCCCTAGTAGGGGAGCCTCTGGCGAAGAGGCGAGGCTTTCCGATATGCCAAGGCCTCCCCTCCGTAGGGGAGGTGGCATCGCGCAGCGATGACGGAGAGGTTATCCCTCTTTAACTTGCGCTTCCTCCGCGCAGAATATACCGTTTGCCCGGCAGACAGCTCACCCGGCCCGCAAGCTCGAGCTTCATCAGGACGCCCAGCAGCGCCGCCGTGGGCAGGCCGCTCTTGACGCCCAGCTCCTCCACGCCCTGCGCCTTTGCGCCGAGACAGGAGAGCACCAGCCGCTCATTTTCACTCAGGGGCCGGGGCGTCTCCCGGGGTACCGGGGCCGGTCTTGCGGTCTGCAGCCCCAGTGTACCAAATAAATCCGCCGCTGTACAGACCGCTTTTGCGCGTCCGTCCCGCAGAAGGGCATTCGTCCCCGCCGAGGCGGGCGAAAAAATGCTGCCCGGCACGGCGAACACCGGCTTACCGTACCGCTCTGCGTGACCCACGGTGGACATAGTGCCGCTCTTTTCCTTGGCCTCCACCACCACCAGCGCCCCGGAGAGGGCCGCGATGAGGCGGTTGCGCTGCAAAAATCCCACGGCACCCACCGGCTCACTTTCGGGCGGGTACTCGCTGATGACGCAGCCCCGCCTCTCGATGGCCCGGCGGAGTTCCCGGTTGGCGGCGGGGTAGGTCCGGTCGATGGGGACGCCCATCACCGCGATGGTGGGGCAGTTCTCCCCTACCGCCGCCCGGTGTCCGGCGCTGTCCAGTCCGTCGGCCAGACCGCTCACGATGACGGCCCCCGCCCGGGCGAGGCCCCGCCCAATATCCTCTGCGGCCCGCAGACCGTATTCGGTGGGCTTCCGGGTCCCCACCATTCCCACGGCGGCAGGCTCATTGAGCCAGCGGGGGTCGCCGGTGCAGTAGAGCACCAGCGGCATATCGGAGATGCGGGAGAAGGCCAGCGGATAGTCCGGGTCGTCATAGGGCAGGATGCGGATGCGCCGGGCCGCGCACCGCCGCGCAAAGGCCCGGTAGTGCTCGGGTGTGTTATCCGGCAGGCAGGCGCGCTGGACGGCGGCAGGTCCTGCAGCGGCGGCGAAGGCATCGGTGTCTCGGGCCTCCCATGCCTCCTGCGCCCCGCCGAAGGCGTCCAGCACGGCTCCGGCCCGCTGACTGCCCGCACCCAGCGTCCCCGCCAGCCAGAGCCAGCACAGGAGCGGGTCGGGGGCCGGGTCGGGCGGGAAAAGGCTCAGCTGCCCCTCCCCGGCCCGCGTCACAGGCTCTCCTCCCGGAAATGCCAGAGCAGGATGCTGCCCGCGATGCCGGCGTTCAGGCTCTCGACCCGGTCGGTCATGGGGATGCGGACAGTGCCGGTGCAGGCGGCGATGGTCTTATCGGTGAGGCCCTGACCCTCGCTGCCGATGACGACGCAGACGCCGTCCGGGTAGCTGGACGCCGCCGCACTCAGGGGCTGGGACTGGTAGAGGGCGGCGGCAAGGCAGGTGATGCTCTTCTCCCGCAGCAGGGCGATGGCCTCGGGCATCTTCCCCGCCTCGATGACGGGGATGCGCACCGCTGCGCCCATGGAGGCCCGAAGGGTCTTGGGCGCAAAGACGCTGGCGCAGCCGTCGCTGAGCAGCACGCCGTCAAAGCCGAAGGCCGCCGCAGAGCGGAGCAGCGTTCCCACGTTGCCGGGGTCCTGCACCCGCTCGAGGGCGAGGTAGCGCCCGCCGGTCTTCACCTCTTCTAAGGTATGCACCGGGGTGCGGAAGACGCCGAACACGCCCTGATGGGTCCCCACGTCGGCCAGCTTATCGGCCACATGGTCTTCCACAAGGTAGTGTTCGCCCGGCAATTCCGAAAGCTCCGGGCATTTTTCCAGCGCCGACTCGGTGCAGAAGAGGGTCTCCAGCTCTGCGCCCCGGCAAAGCTCGGGGCAGAGCTTCCGCCCCTCGGCCAGAAAGCAGCCCTCGGCCCGGCGGAACGCCCCGCTGGACGCCAGACGGCAGGCGTATTTGACTTTTGCGTTTTCCCGGCTGGTGATCTTCTCCATCCGTCTTTCCTCCAACTACCAAAACATACAAAAAGGACGCCCGCGTATTTGATACGCGCGGGCGTCTTTTTTAAGGTCTATTAGGCGTTCTTCACGGTCTCGACCAGAGCTGCGAAGCTCTTGGGATCGTTGATGGCCATCTCGCTGAGCATCTTGCGGTTCAGCTCGATGCCAGCCTTCTTCAGGCCAGCCATGAAGCTGGAGTAGTTCATGCCCAGAGGACGGACAGCGTTGTTGATGCGGCAGATCCACAGGTTGCGGAACTGGCGCTTCTTCATGCGGCGGCCAGCCAGAGCGTAGTTGCCGCTCTTCATGACCTGCTGCTTAGCCATCTTAAAGTGCTTGCTCTTGCAGCCGTAGAAGCCCTTGGCCAGCTTCAGCATCTTCTTGCGACGTTTGTGAGTCATGGTTGCGCCCTTAATACGTGCCATTTTTTATATCTCCTTTAGTTATCTCAGTAGAATGTGTTTGCCTGCGGCTCGCTCTTAGGCGTAGGGCAGCATGCTCTTGATGGTAGCTGCGTTGGTCTTATCAACGTAGCTGGGCTGACGGTAACCACGGGTCAGCTTGGTGGTCTTCTTGGTCAGGATGTGGCTGCGGAATGCATGGCCGCGCTTGATCTTGCCGTTCTTGGTCAGCTTAAAGCGCTTCTTAGCGCCGGAGTGCGTCTTCAGTTTCATCTTAGCCATTTTAGTATCCTCCTAAAATTAGTCCTTATTGGGTTTCGGGATCAGCAGAATGGACATCGTGCGGCCCTCGAGGACCGGCGGCTTATCCATGCTTGCCTGAGGCAGGGCCTCAGCAAAGCGCTTCAGCACGTCAGCACCGAGTGCGCTGTGCGCCATCTCACGGCCGCGGAAACGGATCGAGGCCTTTACCTTGTGGCCAGCGGCCAGGAACTTGGCCGTCTGGTTCAGCTTGGTGTTGAAGTCGTTGGTGTCAATGTTGAGCGAGAGGCGGGTCTCTTTGACTTCGACCACCTTCTGGTTCTTCTTGGCTTCCTTCTCCTTCTTCTGCTGTTCAAAGCGGTACTTGCCGTAATCCAGCACCTTGCACACAGGCGGGACAGCCTGCGGGGCGATCTTGACCAGATCAAGTCCGGCGTCCTCAGCAGCGCGCATGGCCACCTGAATGCTGACCACGCCCTTCTGCTCGCCGTCGGCTCCGATCAGGCGAACCTCACGGTCACGGATCTGACCGTTGATCTCCAGTTCCTTCGACTTTCCAGCGGTAGCGATAATGAATGCACCTCCAAACAATAGTCCATAGTGTTGCGTTTTTTGGCATAGAAAACGCGGCCGCCCCAGTTTCGGGACAGCCGCGCAAAATTCACTCAAAAGCGCGATTCGGTCTTCAAGACGAATCGGTTCAGGGTATAGCCCGGGGATCCTTACCCCTCAAGGCGAGCGCGGCACAGGCCGTAGCTGCTTTCTTTACTCGGATATTCTACCACACCCCGGGAAGGCTGTCAAGCATTTTTATGCGGGAATTTGAAATTTTATGTTTGCTTTTCCGTTGTACCTTAAAACCTTGCCTCTTCGCCAGAGGCTCCCCTACTAGGGGAGCTGTCTGCGAAGCAGACTGAGAGGTTGGACGAAGGACAGCCTGCCCGCAGGCCACCGCCAGATTCAACCTCTCCGTCATCGCTTACGCGATGCCACCTCCCCTATCGAGGGGAGGCCTTGGCATTCCGCAAAATTTTGTCTTCTTATTATACCTGTATCAGCTCCCCCAGCTCCAGCGAATATATCCCTTTATAAGTCACCCGCCGGGGGGCGAAGCGCTTATCAATGGCCTTTGCGTAAAGCTCCAGCTGAGCGCGGTAGGCGCGGACGAAGTCGGCAGGAGTCTTGCGGCGGTCCGTCTTGTAGTCCAGAAGCTCGAGGTGGTCGGGGTAGATGAGGACGATGTCCGCGATGCCCTGCACCAGCACCTCGGCGTCGGCGGCAGGGCCGTCGGGCAGGGCGCGGCCCTGGGCAGCCATGACCTCGGCGGCAGGCAGCGACGTGATAAAAGCCAGCTCCCGCAGCACATCCTCTGCCCCGCAGATGCGGCGGAACGCCTCGCTGCGCACAAAGCGGAGTATCTTATAGACATCCAGCTTTCCGGCAATGGCGGGGGGCGTGAGCTGCACCGCCGCCTGACGCTCCCGCTCGGCGCGGACAGCGGCCAGAACGGCAGTGTCCTCTGCGTCCCGCACAGCGGCCAGCGCCTCGAAGTCGGCGTGCTCGAGGAAGGCATGGAGAGCCGTACCCATCTCGGCGGCGGTGAGGCCGTCCTTCGAGAGGAAGCCCGGGCGCTCGAGGGTGGTCTGCTCAGCAGCGTGGACGAGGCTGGTCACGCTGACCTTGGCCGGGATGTCCGCCAGCGCTGCCGCCGGATACCGCCAGCCGAAGCCCTGCCGCAGCGTCTCCACAAGGGCCGGGTCGGCCTCGGGCCGGGTCGGCTCTTCCGCCTCGGCGGGGGCTTCTTCGGGCGGGAGGACATCAGCCTGCACTGTGAGGGCGATGGTGCTTCTGGTGTCCGCAAAGGGCAGCTCGAGGTTCCCCGCCAGACGGCGGAGAGGTCCGCCGTTGGGGTGGACGAGGAGCGCCGCCCGCAGCCAGTCGGCGAAGCTGCCCGCCTGAGCGTTCAGGGTCTCCCCCGCCCCGGCGGCGAGGAAGGCGGCGGCT
Source organism: Faecalibacterium longum (assembly GCF_040094125.1). NCBI lineage: Bacteria > Bacillati > Bacillota > Clostridia > Eubacteriales > Oscillospiraceae > Faecalibacterium > Faecalibacterium longum. Next base: position 68,921 of record NZ_JBBNIH010000111.1, on the reverse strand, counting down.
TTGGCGAAGGGGTTGGACGTCCGGCCGATGCCCAGCGGGACCGTCAAGATCAGCTTATCCTGTGCCCGGGTGAGGGCCACATACAAAAGCCGCATCTGCTCGCTCCGCATCTCGGCGGCATGGACCGTAGAGAGGGCGGTGTAGGCCGCCGTCTTATAGGCCCCCTCGCCGCCCTCGGGACGGAGACGGAGGCCCGCGCCGCAGACGCGGTGGAGCAGGACAGGCTGGCGGGTGTCGGCGGCGTTGAACTGCCGGGCCGTATCGGCCACGAACACCACCGGGAACTGCAAGCCCTTGGAGCGGTGGATGGTCATGATGGTGACGCAGCCGGGCCGCGCCCCGCCGGGGGCAGTCTCCTGCCCGGTGGAGCCCGCCAGCGTGGCCGCGTCGATAGCACGGACGAGGGCCGAGATGCCGCCCGCGCCCGCCCCGGCGCAGAAGGAGGCGAAACGCCGCGCGTCCTCCCGGCGGCGCTGGCCGTTCTCCATGGCACCGAGGGCGGCGAGGTAGCCGGTGGAAACAAAAATTTCTTCCAGCAATTCCTCCATCGGCACGCTCCGGGCCATCCGGCGCAGGGCCGTCAGACGCTGGTAGAACGCCTGCACCCGGCGGGTGAAATCATCCTCCGCCCCGCTCTGGACGGCCTGTAAAACTGCGCCGTAGAGGCTGATGCGGGTGTGCTTATCGGGTGTCTGCGCCCCGGCCCGGAGACGGACGAGGTCGTCGTCCGTAAAGCCGAACATCGGCCCCAGCATGGCGGCAGCGAGATAGATGTCCTGCGCGGGGTTGTCGATGACCCGCAGCAGGGCGATGAGGGGGCGGATGTGGGGCGCGTCCAGCAGGTTCTCCCGGGCGTCGGCGTAGACCGGGATGCCCCGGGCCGTCAGGGCCTCGGCATAGGCCGGGAAGTCGCCTCTCGCCGCCAGCAGGACACAGCAGTCCTCGTACTGCACCGGGCGGGTGGTGCCGCCGTCCCGCACCGGCTCGCCGGAGGCCACCATCGCCTCGATGCGGTCGGCGATATACTGTGCGTCCGTCTCGGCGGCATCGTCGGGCAGGAAGTGGGCCTCCACACTGCCCTCGTACGCGCCGGGTGCGCCGCAGACGAGGCGCTGTCCGTCGCCGTAGGCCGTGTCGCCCAGAGCAGGCGTCATGAGCTGTTCGAAGATAAAGTTGATGCCCGCCACCACCTGCGGGGCAGAGCGGAAGTTGGCATCCAGCGCCAGCATGGCGTTCTCGCCGGGCCTGCCGTCTTCGGGCCGGGGGCGGGCTTCGCCGCCGGGCAGGAGGGGCCAACTCTCGAGCTTTTCCCGGAAGATGCTGGGGTCCGCCTGACGGAAGCGGTAGATGCTCTGCTTTAAGTCGCCCACGAGGAAGAGGTCATCCCCTGCCGGGCTGGCCAGACAGCGGTAAAGGGCGTCCTGCAGGGCATTCGTGTCCTGATACTCATCCACCATGACGGCGGCGTAGCCCTGCCGGATGCCCTGACACAGCTCGGTGGGCTGGCCGTCGGCGTCCCGCAGGAGCCGCAGGGCCAGATGCTCGAAGTCGCTGAATTCCAGCAATCTTCTCTCCCGCTTCCGGGCCGCAAAGCGGGCGTCAAAGTCCCGCACGGCGGCAAAGAGGGCGCGGAGGCAGGGTTCGGCGGCTTTCCGGTCAAGCTCGGCTTCGTCGAGGCTGCAACTGATGAGGTCTTCGATTTTCTCAAAGAGCTTTGCGGCCTCGTCGGCCCGGGTCTTGACGGCGTCCTTGTGCTCACCGGTGAGCCGCTTTTTCATATTTTTGAGGCCGGGGGCCTGTTCCATGCCGAGGACGTAGGGCGTCAGCCTGTCGTAGAGGGGCGTCCATTCCCCCGCCCCGGCCAGACGCTCCACCTCGCCCAGCAGGGCGGCGGAGTTTTCCAGCCTCTCGAGGGGTTCGGCGAACTTCTCGTTCACTGCCGCCACGGCCTTTTCCTTGGCGGCAGAGGTCTTCTTGCTGGCCTCGGCGTCGGCCTGCGCAGTCACGAAGTCCTCCCTGCAGTCGTTCAGCGCGGCGCAGAGCAGCTCCTTCGCAGCCCGGGCAGAGCGGGCGGCCTCCTGCATCAGAATATCATGCCAGCAGGTGCGGGCAAAGCCGTTCTCTTCCTGCCACGGGGCCAGCATCTCGTCCAGCTTTTTATCGTAGTCCGGCAGGGCGCGGAGGAAGTCATAGACCTGCAAAACAGCCTCCCCCGCCGCCTTGTCGGTGCGGCCCTTGCCGTAGAGGTCGGCGAAGGCGCAGAAGTCCGCATCCTGATAGGCCGCTTCCAGCGTCTCGGAGAGGGCCGCGTTCCGCAGCATCTCCACGCTGCCAGGGTCGGCAGGGGTGAAGTCCGGCGGGATGTCCAGCGCCTGAAAGTGCTTGTGGAGCAGGTCGAGGCAGAAGGCGTCGATCGTGCAGATGGGGGCTCTCTGCAGCAGCATCCGCTGGCGGCGGAGGGCCGTGTTGCCCGGCTCTGCCTGACTGCGGCGGAGCAGCGCCTGCCCGATGCGGGCGCGGAGCTCTGCGGCGGCGGCGTTGGTGAAGGTGACGATGAGGAGCCGGTCGGCGTCCACGGGATGTTCCGGGTCGGTGATGAGCCGGACGGCCCGCTCCGTCAGCACGGCGGTCTTGCCGCTGCCGGCGGCGGCGCTCACCAGCAGCGCACCGCCCCGGTCGTCGATGGCGGCACGCTGGGCCGGGGTCCATTTTGTCTCGCTCACTGGTCTTCCTCCTTTTTCTCTTCCGGTTCAAAAGGCTTTGCAGGGGCGTCCAGCGCCCGCTCTCCGATGCCGTCCTCATGGCAGCAGATGAAGCCGTAGTCACACCACCGGCAGGGGCTGCGGCCCGTGACCAGCGGCTCGGCGGCGATGCAGCCGCCGTAGAGCTGTTCGCCCATCTGGGTCACAAGGTCGTCCAGATGGAGCTGGATGCGGGAGAGCTTGGCCTTGTCGGCACGTTTCTCTTTCTGGTAAGGGCTGGGTACACCGTTGCGGAAGCTGAAGGGCAGATACCGCCCCGTCTCCTCGGCGTCCATGGCGTCGAAGACCTTCTGCTCGTCTCGGACGAGGCCGTCCAGCTTGTATTCCATGCTCTGGGCGGCCTTGCCCCGGGTGGTCGTCTCGGGGGCCGGGTCGGCCAGCAGGTACAGCACACCCGCAGGCTCTGCCCCGGTGAATCGTCCGTCGGCGTCTCGGGTCAGGCTGAACAGGTAGAGCAGCATCTGACAGTCGAGGCCGCAGTAGACTTCCCGCAGGTCAAGCTTTTTCGTGCCGGTCTTATAGTCCACCACCCGCACCCAGCGGGTGCCGTCGTCCTCGATCCACTCGTCGGCGCGGTCCACGGTGCCGATGAGCTGCACCGTCCGGCCATCCGAGAGGCGGTAGGTCTGGCCCCGCACAGCGTCCTCTCCGGGGCCGATCTTCAGCTCACAGGCCACCGGTTTGAAGCTGGACTGGCGCTGCTCGTCCCGCAGGTAGCAAAGCAGGCCCGTCATGCTCTTTTTGAGGCGGGAGAGCAGATAGGCGAAGCGGGCCGTGTCCTCGGGGAGGTAGCGCTTTGCATACTCATCTACGAGAAGCCCGGCCAGCGCCGCCATGGCCTCGTCGTCGAGGTCGAGGAAGGGCTGTAAGCCAGCGCAGGGGTTGTCGGGGCCGGGGTGGGGGTCGAGGGCCATCTGGAGCACCCAGTGCATGAGGGTGCCGCTCTGGTCGGCGGAAAGCTCCGCCCGCTTCCGGGGGCGCAGGCCCAGCACGTACTGCAGGAAATAGCCGTACCGGCAGGTGTAGTATTTTTCGAGCTGACTGGGCGAGATGCGGAGCCGCCGGCCCAGCAGCGTTTCCAGCGCCTCGAGGTCGCTGACCTGACGGGGGCTGCGGCCCGCCATCCGGCGCAGGAGGGCGAGGCCCTCGGTTTCTGCCCCGCCGGGGGCATGAAGGGCCTCGGTGAGGCTGGCGCGTTCGGTCTCCGTCAGGGGCCAGCCGCCGCCCAGCACGTCGAGGCCGTCGGCGGCAGTGGCGGCAAGGTCGCTCAGGTCGAGTTCCGGCGCACCCGGTCTCAGCACGTCCACGATGGGCTCGAGGGCGGCGCAGAGGGTCTGGCCCTGCCCCTTCGGCCAGCTGAGCCAGAGGCCTCTGGCCGGGGCGGTGAGGGCCTTATAAAAGCAGACCTGCTCGCGGACCACCCGGTTCTCGAAGCAGTCCGGAAGCTCGATCTCCTGCGCCATCAGGGCGTCGCGGTCGGCGTGGGTCAGCAGGCCCGTCTCGCCGGGCGCGGCGGGGAATTCGCCCTCGGAGAGGCCCAGCACAAAGACATAGTCCGGTGCGTCAAGGCGCATCTTGCCTGCGCTGGCCAGCACCACGGCGTCCAGCGTCTGGGGGATGTGGCCGAGGTCGGACGAGCGCAGCAGCAGCCCGAACAGCTCTTCGTACTCGGGGATGGTGACGCTCTGGCCGCCCAGCAGGCCTGCCATCTCGTCCAGCAGTCCCATGACCACGTTCCACTCCCGGGCGGCTTCCTCGGCGGCGGGGATGCCCCGCTCGGCCCGGATGGCCTCCACCTGCGCGGCCTGAGCGTCCTCCGCGCCCAGCTCCTTCAGGCAGAAGTAGAGGGCGCGGCTCATCTGCTCGGCGTTGGCAGAGCGGAGCTTCGCGCGCAGGCCGTCGGCGGCGGTGATGAGAAGGGCGCGGGCCTTTTCGGCCCGGGCGAGGTTTTCTCTGTCCTCGTCGGTAGGCTCCACATCACCGAAGCCCCGGGGGTTCTTCTCGAAAGGCGCGCGCCACGCCGCCGCGTTGGGCGACCAGGTGTAGGCGTAGTTCTCAAGGGCGCAGACCTCTTCCTCGGTGAGGGCGCAGAGGCCGGTCTTGGCCAGGGTGGTGAGCTGTTCCGTCAGCTCCGCACCCCGGGCAATGGCCAGCAGACACCGCACCGCCGTGGCCGGGGCGCTGAACTCGGGCGTCGTGGGCTCGTCGCAGTAGAGGGGGATGTCCGCCATCCGGAACTCGTACTTGACGGCGGCGCGGTATTTCGAGATGTCGCGGCAGACCACCGCCACCTTCCCGCAGCGGACGCCCTGCCGCATGAGGCGGCGGATGGCAGCAGCGGCGGCGCGGGCTTCTTCCTCCCGGCTGGGGGCGGCGAATAATTTTATTTCCGGACAGGCCGGAGGCGGGTCACACCGGCCCGCGGCCAGCAGCTGGGCCGCAGCGGCAAGGCCGGGGGCGTCGGCGTGGCGCACGTCCCGGCGCAGCAGTTCCGGCACGGCCACCGCAGTGCCGTTCCGGCGGGCCAGCTGGCGCAGCTGCGCCGCCACCTGCTTCGCGCCGGAGAAAAGGCTCATGTCCCCCGGCACGAGCGGGGTGCCGTCGTCGCAGAGGGCCACCGTCACGGTGGGCAGCGAGGCCAGCAGAGCGCCCATCAGCCGCTTTTTCGGGGCGTTGAAGGTGTCGAACTCGTCGATGAAGACGGCCCTGTCCCGCAGGAACTCCGGCAGTTCGCCCCGGGCCAGTGCGGCCTCGAGGCGGGATGCGGCCAGCTCCAGCCGGTCGGAGGGGTCCATGCCTGTCCCGGCCAGCAGGGTCTCGTAGCCCTGAAAGATGAGGGCCAGTTCGCTGAGCTTGGCGCTGTCGGTGCCGCAGTCCTGCGCCAGCTCATAGAGCTGCTGGCCCGAGAGACCCGCGCTCTTGAGCTCGTCGATGGTCTCGGCGGCCATCTGGCAGAAGGCGGCCGAGCGGCGGTGGCGGTAATAGTAATGGACGTTGTCCTGCAGTTCCTCGAGGGCACGGCGCACCAGCACGGCCCGGCCCGCGTCGCTGAGGGTCTGGACGGCAGAGCCGCCCTCCGCCGACAGGATATGCTCGGCGAGGCTGGTGAAGGAAAAGCTCTCCACCAGTCCGCTCAGCGCGTCGCCCATCTCCCGGTGGATGCGGCCCTCGGTGGACGAGGTGAACTGCTCCGGCACCAGCAGGATGCTCTTCTCCCCCGCCTCAGCCCGCGCCCGGATGCGCTGGTACAGCAGGGTGGTCTTTCCGCTGCCGGAGCCGCCTAAAAGTAGTTTTAACATGGTGAATCTCTCCGTTGGGTCAGTTTTCTATCGTGGGCGGCTTGCCCTCATTTTTCTATCATTGTACCACAAAATTGCAGCGACATCTATTCTGTGGTACAATGAAGAAAAAATCATCTCAGAAAGAGGACACCTGCATGAAAATTTTAGCAGTAGATTACGGCGACAGCCGCACCGGCCTCGCCACCTGCGACCGCACCGAGTTCCTGACTTCCCCCATCACGCCTCAGATCACCGTTAAGGCCCGGGACAAAGTCGCCGCCAGGGTCTGCGAGGTGGCAAAAGAAATCGAAGCCGAGCTCATCGTCATCGGCCTGCCGCTGAACATGGACGGCACCGAGGGCGAGCGCGCCCGCAAGAGCCGCAAGCTGGCCAAAACCGTTGAGATCTGGAGCGGCCTGCCCGTCCGGATGTGGGACGAACGCCAGACCACCTGCGCCGCTGCTGACCTCCTCGACGAGAGCGGCACCTTCGGCGCAAAGCGGAAAAGCATCCTCGACTCGGTGAGCGCGACGGTCATTCTGGACGACTACCTCGCATGGCGGAAGGAGCATCCGGGGGAGGTCTGAACTCCCCCGCCGCCCCTGTGGCAAAGTTTCTTTGCGAAGTCCGGACAGTTTGTTGCAAAGTCCACAGAAAATCGTCGTTTTCCGGTTTGTTTTCACAATTTTTCTGAGCCGAATTTGTATAGTTTTCCGGCTTGACAGCACCGGCTCTTCTCCGATAAAATGAGGGTAGAAGAACCCCCTGACCAGATGGCCGGAGATGACGCTTCTTCATGAGAAAAAACAACTGGACTCACCAAAACAAAAACGATTGGAGGCGACCCACATGACAAAACTGAGAAAGCTGACTGCCCTGCTTCTGGCCGGTGCACTGACCCTTCTGCTCCTGACCGCCTGCAGCGGTGGCGGCGGCTCTTCCGGCCCGGAGGCCCAGGCCGAAGCCAATGTGATGCAGGCCATCAACAACGGCCGCACCGTGGCCCTGGCCAATGACGATGGGATGCGTACTGTTGCAAACGCCCGTCTGGACGCTCTGGAGCTTGAGCTGAAGGGCAATGCTCTCGGATACCAGTTTTTCAACAAGGTGGATGCCAAGTGGGACGACGACAAACAGAACGCCACCCTCACTCTGGTCGCCAAATATGACTACAACGATACCACGCTGCAGAACATCATCGATCACATCAGAGGCAGCAAACAAAACGAAGCCCTGGATTTTGCCCTGAAGGGCAACTATACCAAGGCAGGCGTAGTGGCCCGGACCATTCGCGGCCAGACTTATGTTGCCATCTCCCTGCGGGTGGGCAAGAATCTCTGATTTCTTCCCGATTTTCCCCGCATCTCGTCTGATTTCCCCATAAACGCAGATCACCCGCCAGTTGGCGGGTGATTTTTTTGCAGCCGTCCACCGCCCGGAGGGCGGAAAAGCAGCTTCTTATTCAAATTTCGTGATGGTCACACTGTTGATGGTGACAGCCTCCGTCGGGCGCTGATTTTCGTCCACGCCGGTCTGGGCGATGGTGTCTACTACTTCCATCCCTTCGTACACCTGCCCGAAGACGGTGTCGGTGTAGTCGAGGTAGGGTGCGCCGCCCGCCGTCTGGTAGGCGCTCACCACGTCGGCCCGCCAGCCGGCGGCGTTCATCTGGTCGATGAGCTCCTGCGTCACCGAACTGCTGCCCGGCAGAGTCTCCATGACATAGAAGACGCTGGCGCAGTCGCCGGAGGCGTCCGCTGCGGCACAGAGTGCGCCGGAATAGTGATGGAGCTTATCGGTGGTCTCGGTGGAGAAACGATTCCCGTTCCAGATGGTGGTGCCTCTGCCGTCCGCACCCTGCCCGGCCTCCACCACGAAGTCCTTCTCCACCCGGGTGACGGTCAGTCCGTTGTAAAAGCCCTGCTGGGCCAATGTCGTGAAGTTCTGCACGGCCTGCGGGGCCTCGGTGGAAAAAAGCACTGCTTTGAACACGCCTGCCGAGGTATCGAACACCGCGATGGTGTCCCCCGCCGCCGGGTGGGTAAACTGCAGCTCTGCCGACTCCACAGCCGGGCGGCTGACCGTCTGCACCGTACCAGCCTTCCCGCCCTGGATGCTGGAGAGAATATTATGTGCACTGCATCCGGCCAGAACGGCCGTCAGGGCCAGTGCCGCCATTATTTTTTTCAAGGCTCTCATGAGCGGGCCTCCCTGTCCATATATTATAGCAAAGATGGCTTTTCAAAAGCTATCGCTATAGTATATCACATTCCGGCCCGGGAAGCGAGAGGGAAAAGCGTGAAAATTTGTTATTGGATTTCTATGCGAAAAACATCTTGACGAGCGGGCAAAAAAACGCTACACTATAGGCGTACCCGGAACCCACAGCTCAGAAGGAGCAGAGTGGGCAGGGTGTGACAGTTATTCCATTTTTTAGATATTTGACAGGAGAACGTGACTTATGGCAGAAGATATGAACAAGTCCGCCGCTGAGACCGAAGAGGAATATCAGCCTGACCTGATGACCCTCGAGGACGAGGACGGCAATGAGGTCACGTTTGAAGTGATCGACGCTCTGGACCATAAGGGCGTACATTACCTGGCCGTTGTCGAATACGCCGAGAATGAGGAAGACCTGGACGAGGACGCCCAGCTGGTCATCCTGAGCGTCGGCGAGGACGACGAGGGCGAGTATCTCGATGTGGTCGAGGACGATGAGACCCTGCTGGAAGTCAGCAAGCTGTTCGAGAAGCGTCTGAGCGACCAGTTCGAGATTGAGTGATTTCTCAGCAAAGACTTCCTGCCCGGCACGATTTGTTGCGGTTTATATGATCCTACTAATCATTCAACGGGAGCTTGGAGTTCGTCGGTGGATTGCAGACCTCCCCGTCATGGGTCGACCATGAAGGCTCGATGAGGAAGCGCGAAACCGGAGACAGAGCACCCACCTGTCCGCAAGGGTAGGTTTGATTGCCGCAGACGTCCGGGCGGGATTCTTTATAGGTATCAAAAAGGCTCTCGTGCCGTATTTCCTGCCGGCATGAGAGCCTTTTTCTTTTGTCTCTACTCCCCGGTCTCGTCTGTAAACAGGCCCGGGATACCGCAGATAGCGGCCACGCCCACCAGCGTGAACACGATGCGTGACCAGATGGACGCGCTGCCGCCCAGCAGCCAGCCGACGAAGTCGAACTGGAACAGGCCCACAAGGCCCCAGTTGATGCCGCCGACGATCATGAGGATGAGACAGATTTTATAAAAGGTCTGCACAAAAAGACCCTCCTTCCTTTGGGCAGTATGCCCGACGAGAAGGAGGGTTATGCATTTTATAGGGTCAGCGCCGCCCGAAAGCCTCTCCCTCTGGGAGCAACGGCGACGACCGCCGCCAGCGGCGGAAACAGGGAGGAGCTGTTGGGGCCGCGGCCAGCAGGATGCAAGCGACAGCGAAGCAGACGCTGGGAGCCGCAACCCGGGCAGTGTCACCGAAGGTGACGGAGAGGGCAAGCCCCTCCCCTGACAGGCTGGGCGGTATAAACCTGCGGCCAGCGGGCGCGGAGGGCGTCAGCGGCGACTTTGGCCTCGGCTTCGGTGCGGAACACGCCGAAGACCGCCGCGCCGCTGCCGGTCATAAGGGCGGTGACGGCCCCATTCTCCCGGAGGGCGGCCTTGATGGCCTCGTTGTCCCTGGCCCCGCTGCACTCCTCGAGAGCGTTTCCGGCAGCGGCGCAGACAGCGTCCAGGTCGCCCGCCCGGATGGCGGCTTCCTGAGCGGCGCAGTCGGGATGGACGCTGCTGCCCACCTTATCGTAGGCCGCAAAAGCCTCCGGCGTCGAGACGCCATAGTCGGGCATCACCACTGTGAACCAGCACTCGGGCATGGGCGGCAGCGCCTTGATGAGGTCACCGAGGCCCTGCACCCGGCAGGTGCCGCCCATGAGGGCAAACGGCACGTCTGCGCCGATACCGGCACCCAGAGCGCAAAGCTCGCTCATGGACAGACGGGCGCCGTACAGCTCGTTCAGACCCACCAGAACAGCAGCAGCGTCGGCGCTGCCGCCAGCCATACCGGCCCGGACGGGGACGTTCTTATAGATGGTGATGTCTGCACCCGTCAGCAGGCCCGTATAGTGGAAAAAAGCCAGTGCCGCCTTGATGGCGGTGTTGCCCGGGCCGGGCTTGACATTGCTGCCGGGCAGAATCAGATCGAGGTAAGGACTGCGGCGGATGACCACCCGCTCGTACAGCGAGATGGCCTGCATGGTCATATCCAGAGCATGGTAGCCTCCGGGCAGGATGCCCACCACGTCCAGCGCCAGATTCAGCTTGGCCGGAGCCAGGACCGTCACACGATCGCGCATCGTTTTTCCTCCTCACTTGCAGTTCTCGTTCAAAAACTCCCGGATGCGGCGGATAGCCTCCATCAGGTGCTCCACGCTGTAGGCGTAGGACACACGGGCGTATCCCTCGCCGGACGCGCCAAAGGCGTTGCCCGGGATGATGGCGACATGCTTCTGCTCCAAAAGCTTTGTGCAGAACTCCTCGCTGCTCATGCCGCTGGACTTGATGCAGGGGAAAGCATAGAACGCGCCCCGCGGCTCAAAACAGCTCAGGCCCATATCGTTGAAGCTCTTCACCACGAGGCGGCGGCGCATATTATACTCGTTGCGCATCCGCTCGATCTCGCCGTCGCAGTCCTTGAGGGCCGTGATGGCGGCGTACTGGCTGGTGGTGGGGGCGCTCATGATAGCGCTCTGGTGGATCTTGGTCATGATCTTGATGATGGGCGCGGGGCCGCAGGCATAGCCCAGCCGCCAGCCCGTCATGGCGTAGGTCTTGGAGAAGCCGTTGACCACCACCGTCCGCTCGGCCATGCCGGGCAGAGCAGCGATGGAAACGTGGTTCTGCAGGCCATAGTTCAGCTCCGCGTAGATCTCATCCGACAGCACCATGATGTTGGTGCCGCGCAGAACTTCCGCGATGGCCTCGAGGTCTTCCCGCTCCATCACCGCGCCGGTAGGATTATTGGGGAAGGGCATGATGAGGAGCTTGGTCTTCGGGGTGATAGCGGCTTTCAGGGCGTCGGCCCGGAGGCGGAACTCATCCTCCTGACGGCAGGCCACATGGACCGGCACACCGCCGGACAGGGTGGTGATGGGCTCGTAGCAGACGAAGCACGGCTCCGGGATGATGACCTCATCGCCGGGCTGCACCAGAGCGCGGATGCACATGTCGATGGCCTCACTGCCGCCGACGGTGACGAGAACTTCCTTTGCCGGGTCGTATTTCAGGCCCATCCGGCGGTCGAGGTAGCGGGCGATCTCGGCCCGCAGCTCTTTCAGGCCCGCGTTGGAAGTATAACGGGTGCGGCCATGCTCGAGGCTTTCGATGCCCGCCTCACGGACGGCCCAGGGGGTCTTGAAGTCGGGCTCGCCGACGCCGAGGCTGATGCACTCGGGCATCTCGGCGGCGAGGTCGAAGAATTTGCGGATGCCGGAGGGGCGCATGGCCGCAGCGGCAGGCGCGATCAGTTTATCGTAATCCATCACAGCACGGTGCACTCTCTTTCATCGATTTCTTCGTCCTGATACAGACGACCCTCTTTTTTGTAGGTGCGGAGCACGAAATGGGTGGCCGTGGACAGCACATCGTCCAGCGGCGACAGCCGCTTTGCCACAAAGAGGGCGATCTCCTGGAAGGTCTGGCCCTTGATGACCAGCTGCAGGTCGTAGCCGCCGCTCATCAGCAGCACGCTCTCCACTTCGTCGAAGGAGGCGATGGTGGCGGCAATTTCGTCAAAGCCGCGGCTCTTCTTGGGGCTGACGTTCAGCTCGATGACGGCTTCCACCCGGTTCACGCCGGCCTTCTCCCAGTCCACGAGGGTCTTGTAGCCCTTGATGATGCCCTGCGCCCGGGCCAGATCTATCATAGCCGCCACCTCGGCGGGGGATTTATTCAGCATGGCCGCGATGTCCTCCACCGACATCCGGGCATTGTCTTCAAGGATCTTCAGAAGCTGTTCCATCGTTGTCTCTCCTTTGTTCAGCCTGTGGCGATATTTGTAGATAAGTATAGCACACTGCCCGGCAGTTTGCATCTGGTTTTTGCAAGTTCTGCCGGAGATAGACATTCTTTTTCCCTTTTCCCCTGCTCTTTTTTCCAAAAAGAGTATTCATTTTTCGTGAAATCTGCTATACTTGAGGTGAGTAAGCCTCTCCCAAGGGGAGAGCCTTTCGTTCTGTCAACATTTATATAGAAGGGGTAGGAATTATGAAAGCATTCATTACCGTCATCGGCCACGACACCGTGGGCGTCGTCGCCCGTGTCTCGGGCCTTTGCTGTGAGCTGAACATCAACATCGAGGACGTCACCCAGAGCATCCTGCAGGGCATGTTCGCCATGATCATGCTGGTGGACATCTCCAAGTGCAGCGTCTCCCACGAGGAGCTGCACCAGAAGATGAACGCTCTGGCCGCTGAGATGGGGATGCAGATCAACCTCACCCGCCAGGAAGTTTTCGACGCGATGCACACGATTTAAGGAGCAAACTACTATGAGCATGATGAACACCGGCGACATCCTCGAAACCATCGAGATGTTCACGCAGGACAATCTGGACGTGCGCACCGTCACCATGGGCATCAGCCTGCTGGACTGCATCGACCCGGACCCCAGGAAAGCCTGCGAAAAAATCTATAACAAGATCACCACCCGCGCCGCCCGGCTCGTTCCGGCTGTGGAGCACATCAGCGCCGAGTACGGCATCCCCATCATCAACAAGCGCATCAGCGTCACCCCCATCGCCATGCTGCTGGGTGCCTGCCCGGACGCCGACCCGGTGGACTTTGCCAAGACGCTGGACGCCGCCGGCAAGAAGGTGGGCGTCAACTTCGTGGGCGGCTACACCGCCCTCGTCCACAAGGGCTTCTCGGCGGGCGACCTGCGCCTCATCGAGTCCATCCCCCGCGCACTGGCCGAGACGGACATCGTCTGCAGCTCGGTGAACATCGGTGCCACCAAGGCGGGCCTGAACATGGACGCCATCAAGCTGATGGGCGAGGCCGTCAAGAAGGCCAGCGAGCTCACCGCCGACCGTCAGTGCATCGGCGCAGCAAAGCTTGTGGTCTTCTGCAACGCGCCCGAGGACAATCCCTTTATGGCGGGTGCCTTCCACGGCCCCGGTGAGCCCGACTGCGAGATCCACGTCGGTGTCTCCGGCCCCGGCGCGGTCCGCGCCGCGCTGGCCCGGCTGCCCAAGGATGCCCCCATCGACCAGGTGGCCGAGCTGGTGAAGCGCACCGCCTTCAAGATCACCCGCGTAGGTCAGCTGGTGGCAAACCTCGCCTCCAAGGAGCTGGGCGTACCCGCCGGCATCATCGACCTGTCGCTGGCCCCCACCCCCGCTGTGGGCGACAGCGTGGCCAACATCCTCGAGGAAATGGGCCTTGAGACCTGTGGTTGCTGCGGCACCACTGCCTGCCTTGCCCTGCTCAACGACGCTGTCAAGAAGGGCGGCGTCATGGCCTCCAACCACGTTGGCGGCCTGTCGGGCGCTTTCATCCCCGTCAGCGAGGACGACGGCATGATCCACGCCGCCGAGTGCGGCTGTCTCACCATTGAAAAGCTGGAGGCCATGACGGCTGTCTGCTCTGTGGGCATCGACATGGTCATCATCCCCGGCGACACCACCCCTGCCGTCATCAGCGCCCTCATCGCCGACGAAGCCGCCATCGGCATGGTCAACAGCAAGACCACCGCCGTCCGCGTCATCCCGGCCATCGGCCGCAAGGCGGGCGAAGTGCTGGACTTCGGCGGCCTGCTGGGCTACGGCCCCATCATGCCGGTCAACCAGCGTGACCCCTCCGTCTTCATCAACCGCGGCGGCAGACTCCCCGCCCCGATGCAGTCGCTGAAGAATTAAAGAATAATTTTCTAAAAACAGGCCCATCCTCTGGATAAACTTTCCATGAGGGGGCCTGTTTTTTATGTTATCCCGCCGCGAAATGGGGGCGCTGTGCGCCTCGCTGCTGTTCTGTCTTCTACTGTCGCTGGGGGCAGGCTGGGCGCAGAGCCAGCTCACCACCGCCGATCAGCTTGCCGCCGACACCCTGCGGCTCCACATCCGGGCCGACACCGACTCCGTGCGCGACCAGAGCGCGAAGCTGGCTGTCCGGGACGCCGTGCTGGTCCTCACCGGCGAAGCCTGCCCGGCGGACAGCCGGGCCGATGCCCGGGCGTGGGCGGCGGAAAACCTCGTCCTCTTCGAGCTGACGGCCCGCCAGACACTGGCCGCTCTCGGCATCCGCGCACCGGTGAAAGCCTGCCTCGTGAATATGTACTTTCCCACCCGGCGCTATGACGGCGGGGCTCTGCCCGCCGGGCGGTACGACGCGGTGCGGCTGGACATCGGGACGCGGCGGGCAGGCCGGAACTGGTGGTGTGTGCTCTACCCGAGTCTCTGCCGGTCAGCCTGCGGCGGGTACGACACGCCTGCCGAAAATGACCTTGTCTGCGGGGAGTATATCGTTCGGTTCCGGTTCGTGGAGTGGTGGGGCGGCCTCACCGCGCCCCGGGAGGACGTGGTGCTGGCCGGGTGAACAGGCCATCGGCACGCCGCATAGGATGAGCGCGGAAGGAGTGTGACAACACTATGGCAATTCCTGCTTACTACTCGCTCATCCAGCGCGGCAGCTCCGGCCCGGACGTGGCCCTCGTGCAGACCTGGCTCAACGGCATCCGGGACAGCTGCACCTGGCACGCCGCCCTCACCGTGGACGGAAAGTTCGGCGCAAACGTCGAGAAGGCTGTCCGGGAGTTCCAGCTCCGGTACGGCCTCAAAGAGGACGGCAAAGTGGGCGCGAACACCTGGAACGTGCTCTACGCCCGCTACACGGCCAAGCACGGCCTCATCGTCCCCTACCCCGGCATCGTGCTGCGGAGCGGCAGCGTGGGCGGCTGCGTCCGGCTGGTGCAACAGAAGCTCAACGCCGAGGGCGAGCGGCTCACCACCGACGGCAAGTTCGGTGCCAGCACCGTCGCCGCCGTCAAGCGCTACCAGACCCGCCACAGCCTGACCTCCGACGGCTCCGTGGGCAAGGACACCTGGGAAAAGATGTTCCCTGCCGCGTGACGTGAAGACGGAAGAGCCTCCCGAAAGGGGAGGCTCTTTTCGATTTGATGTATCTTTTTGTCAAAAAAAAAATAATAAGGAGCCCGGGTTGCGGCTCCCAGCGTCTGCTTCGGCCCATGGTGCGGGCCTCGCATCCTGCTGGCCGCGGCCCCAACAGCTCCTCCCTGTTTCCGCCACTGGCGGCGGTCGTCGCCGTTGCCCCCTCGACAAACGCCCCCAACTCTCCTATAATAAAATCATCCCAACGAAAGGCGGTGTCCCCATGCGTTTCCTTCACCTCTCCGACCTGCATCTGGGCAAGCGGGTCTGCGAATTCTCCATGCTGGACGACCAGCGATACATTTTAGAGCAGGTCCTCTCCCTGCTGGACGCCCGGCCCGTAGACGGCGTTCTGCTGGCAGGCGACCTCTACGACAAGCCCGTGCCGCCCGCCGAGGCGGTGCGGCTGCTGGACTGGTTCCTCACCGAGCTTGCGGCGCGGGGACTGCCCGTTTTTGCCGTCAGCGGCAACCACGACTCGGCAGACCGCATCGCCTTCGGCGCACAGCTTCTGGCGGGGAGCCGGGTGTACGTCAGCCCGGTCTTTGCCGCACCGCCCGCGCCCATCACCCTGACGGACGAATACGGCCCGGTGGACATCTGGCTCCTGCCCTTTT
Source organism: Faecalibacterium longum (assembly GCF_040094125.1). Classification (NCBI taxonomy): domain Bacteria; kingdom Bacillati; phylum Bacillota; class Clostridia; order Eubacteriales; family Oscillospiraceae; genus Faecalibacterium; species Faecalibacterium longum. The sequence goes on along the minus strand of NZ_JBBNIH010000111.1, from coordinate 53,098 downwards.
TGAAGCCCGCCGCCGTGCGGCACGTCTTCCCGAACGAGAAGATCGAAAGCTACAACGACGCCATCGGCTGCGTGCTGAACGCCTGCGCACCCGACCCCGCCCGCCGGAACGTGCTGGTGGCCCACCAGTTCGTGGCCGGGGCTGCGGTCTGCGAGAGCGAAGAGCCCAGCGTGGGCGGGGTGGACAGCATCGACGTCTCCCTCTTCGAGGGCTTCGACTATGTGGCTCTGGGCCACCTCCACAGTCCCCAGAAGGTGGGACGGGACACCGTCCGCTACGCAGGCAGTCCCCTCAAATATTCCTTCTCCGAGGCCCTTCAGCACAAAGCCGCTCTCTTCGTCACCCTGGGCGAAAAGGGCAGCGTCCGCTTCGAGGCCGCGCCTCTCACCCCCCGGCACGACCTGCGGGAGCTGCGGGGCAGTTACATGGAGCTCACCGACCGCCGGGCCTACGACGGCACGCCGACGGACGACTACCTTCACATCACCCTCACCGACGAGCAGGACGTTCCCGACGCGCTGGCCCGGCTGCGGGTCATCTACCCGAACCTCATGCGGCTGGACTACGACAACCGCCGCACCCGGGCCGCTGAGACGCCCGACGCCGCTGCCCGGGCCGAGAGCAAGACGCCCCTCGAGCATTTTGCGGCCTTTTACGAGGCCCAGAACGGCCAGCCCCTCTCCGACGAACAGGCGGCGTTCTGCCAATCGCTCATCGAGGACATCTGGAAGGAGGACGAAGCATGAGGCCCCTGAAACTGACCCTGTCGGCCTTCGGGCCTTATGCCGCCGAGACCGTTCTGGACCTCGCCCAGCTGGGCAGAGGCGGGCTCTACCTCGTCACCGGCGACACCGGCGCGGGCAAGACCACCCTCTTCGACGCCATCACCTACGCCCTCTACGACCATTCCAGCGGCGGCGTCCGGGAAGGGGCCATGCTCCGCAGCAAGTACGCCGAGCCCGGCACCCCCACCTTCGTGGAGCTGGAATTTGAGGTGCGGGGGCAGCGCTGCACCGTCCGCCGCAATCCCGAATACCTCCGCCCGAAAGCCCGGGGCGAGGGCTTCACTACCGAAAAGGCCGACGCCTGCCTCACCTACGCCGACGGCCGCCCGCCCGTCACCCGGGCTAAGGACGTCACCGCCGCCGTGGTGGACATCATCGGGCTGGATTACAACCAGTTCTCCCAAATCGCCATGATCGCTCAGGGGCAGTTCACCCGGCTGCTCAACGCTTCCACCGAGGAGCGGAGCAAGATCTTCCGCAAGCTGTTCCGCACCCAGCCCTACCAGCGTCTCCAGGAGCGGCTGCAGGCCGAGAACGCCGCCCTCACCCGCCAGCGGGAAGAGCAGAGCGTCCGCATCGGGCAGCTGCTCTCCGGCCTGAGCTGGGCCGAAGGGGACGCCGACGAAGCCGTTCTGGACGAGCTGGCCCCCCTCTGCGAGGCGGGCGGGCAGGCGTCGCCGGAAGCGGTGCTGCCCCTTCTGGACGCCCTGCTGGCCGGGCAGGAGCAGGCGCTGAGCGCCGCCACCGCCGCCCGGACTGAGGCCGAGGCAAAGCTGGACAAGCTCCAGCAGACGCTGGGCCGGGCCGAACAGGCCGAGAAGCTCCGCCTCGAGCTGACCGCCGCGCAGGCCCGGCAGGACGCTCTGCGGCCCGTTCTGGACGCCGCCGAGGCCGAAGCGGCCCGCCACGCCGGGGATTCCGCCGCGCTGGACGCTCTGGCCGGAAAGCTCGAGCGGGCAAAATCCAACCTCGCGGCCTTCGACGGGCTGGACAGCCTCGAAAAGAAGCTTTCTGCCGCCCGGGACGCCGCCGCCCTCGAGAACGCCAGAGCTGAAAAGCGCCGCGCCGCCCTCGGGCAGCTGGACGGAGAACTGACCGCTTTGGAGCAGAGCCTCGCCGCCCTTGGGGGCGCGGAGGCCGAGAACGTGAGCCTTGAGGCCCGGGCCGAACAGCTGACCCGGCGGGAAACGGCCCTCGCGCAGCTGGCCCAGAGCCTCGCCGAGGGGCAGCGCCGGGGGCAGGCCTCACGGCAGGCGCAAGAGCGTTATCTTCTCGCCGACGGCGCAAAGGAGCGCGCCCACGCCCTCCGCGACCACCTCGAGCGGGCCTTTCTCAACGCGCAGGCGGGCCTGCTGGCCGAAGGGCTGACGGACGGCACCCCCTGCCCCGTCTGCGGCAGCACCCATCACCCGAAGCGGGCCGTTCTGCCCGCCGAAGCCCCCACTCAGGCCCGGGTAGACGCGGCCAGACAGTCCGCCGACGAGGCCGACCGCGCCGCACAGGAAGCCAGTGCGGCCGCCGCCAAGGCCGTGGCCGCAGACCGGGAGGCCAAAGCCACCCTCCGCCGGGACGCCGAGGCCCTGCTGCCGGAGCGGTTCACCTCACCGGAGGGGCCGGTGAAGCTGACTGTCTCGCTTCTGAAGACGGCTCTGGCCGAAGAAAGCGAAGCCCTGCACGCCGCACAGGAAGCCCTCGACAAGGCTCAGAAGCAGAATGCCGCCGCCCTCGCCGCCAAGGCCCGGCAGGAGGACGAGCGGCAGAAAAAGACCGCCCAGCGCTCTGCCCTCGAGGCCGAGGCACGGGCTTCCGCTGAGGAAGCCGCCCGGCAGTCTGCCTCCGCCAAGGCTCTGGAGGCCCAGTGTGCCGAGGCCCGGGCCGCTCTGCCCGCCGCCGACCGGGAAGAAGCCCGCCGGGCGCTGGCTGGGCTGGAAAACGAGCGCTGCGCCCTCCGGGCCGGGATGGATGCCGCCGCGTCGGCTCTGGCCAGGGCCCGGCAGGACTACGCCGCTGCCGAGGCCGCAGTCACGGCCCTGACGGCCCAGCAGACGGAGGCGGACGAAGCCGCCGACCTGCCCGCCCTCGAATCCCAGCGGGACGCCCTGACGGCCCGGCGCACCGCTCTCGCGGCTCAGGAAAAGGCCCTGACGGCCCGCCTCCTGCCCAACCGGAAGGCTGCTGACCTCTACCGTCAGCACGCCGCCGCCCGGGCGGAGCTGGAACGCCGCTGGCAGTGGGTGAACGCCCTCGCCTCCACGGCGGGCGGCACCCTCAGCAGCAAACAGAAGATTCGCCTCGAGGCTTACATCCAGATGAACTACCTCGACGCCATCCTCGTCCACGCCAACACCCGCCTTATGCAGATGACCGCCGGGCAGTACGAGCTGGAGCGGGTGGGTGCCGAGAACCAGCGCAGCCAGTCCGGCCTCGACCTCGGCGTCATCGACCACTACAACGGCACCCGCCGCAGCGTCAAGACCCTCTCGGGCGGTGAGAGCTTCAAAGCCTCACTGGCGCTGGCTCTGGGCCTCTCGGACGAGGTCCAGAGCGCGGCGGGCGGCATCCGGCTGGACACCCTCTTCCTCGATGAAGGCTTCGGCTCGCTGGACGACGAGAGCCTTGAGCAGGCCATCCGGGTTCTCGCCGGCCTCACCGAGGGCGACCGCCTCGTGGGCATCATCTCCCACGTTGCCGCGCTCAAGGAGCGCATCGACAAACAGGTGGTCGTAAAAAAGGCCCGCAGCGGGGGGAGCACGGTGGAGGTCATTGTGTGACTGCTTTCCTTTCTTTCCTGTTTTGTATTTTTCTTCGGTATCTACAACTCAATGCAGTTTGTTTGGGTCAAAAAGTCAACCTTTTTGATAAAACAGTCGAAAAGGCGTAGAAAAGATTGCATGAATTTTTCCCCGCATATTCTCCCCCGCCTCCGCACACCCTAGGTGCGGAGGTGTTTTTTATGGAATCTCTGACGCCCTTCATCCGCCATGAGCTTGAGGATGCTCCCGGGCCGAGCGGCCCGCCGGAGGAGACGAGCAGCATGGTCAGTCCGCCTTTGGGCGTGGGACCTGGTCAGCCGCCCGTCACGGAACCGCCAAAACCGGGTCGCGGCTCCCAGCAGCCGCCGTCGCAGCCGGACGGCCCGGATGTGCAGCTCCCGCCGCCGGAAGTCCCGCAGCCCCGTCCGGACTGCGGCATCCCCATGACCGACGGCACCCCTGCGGCCTGTCGGCAGAAGAATGCCGCCGAGTATCTGGCCGGGCGGTCGCCGGGGGTAATGACGCAGTACGGCGGCGGGCTTTTCGGGGCCGAGCAGCATCTTCACAGCCGCGAACCTGCGCCCGACGAAGACAAGAGCGGCGTTTTACAGCTGGTAGAGTGGCGCGAAGAAGCGCCTTACGGTTGAAAGAGATGTAAAATTCAGAAATTATTTTCCAATTACCTGTTGAAATCTTCGCGCGCTTCTTTTATTATGGTAGCAAACAAAGCAAAGGCAGGTAATTCACTATGGCAGAAATCAAATACGAGATCGTTGAGCGCATCGCAGTCCTCGGAGAGCGTCCCCGCGGCTGGGAGCGCCAGCTCAACCTCATCAGCTGGAACGAAGGCGAACCCAAGTACGACATCCGCGACTGGTCCCCGGACGGCACCCGCATGGGCAAAGGCATCTCCCTGAGCCACGACGAGCTGGCCATCCTGAAGGGCATCCTCGAGGATATGGAGCTGTAAGATGACGGACCGCGAGGAATTTCTGGAGATATTCCGCACCCACGTCACCCGGCCCGGCAGCGAGAAGCTGCTGGACTGGATGGACAGCAAGACGGACTTCTTCTCCGCGCCGGCGTCCACCCGCTTCCATGGGGCCTGCGATGGCGGACTGTGTGCGCACAGCCTGAACGTCTACCGCGTGCTCCACGGCACCTTCTTCACGCCGGACGAGGACAGCGAAGAGACCTTCGCCATCTGCGCACTGCTCCACGACCTGTGCAAGGCCAACTTCTACAAAAAAGGCACCCGCAACGTGAAGAACGAGGCGACGGGCCAGTGGGAGAAAGTCCCCAGCTACAGCGTGGAGGACATGTTTCCTTACGGCCATGGCGAGAAGAGCGTCTTCCTCATCGAGCGGTTCATGAAGCTGAAGGTGGAAGAGGCCGTGGCCATCCGCTGGCACATGGGCGGCTTCGACGACGCCGTCCGGGGTGGCAGCTTTGCCCTGTCGGGGGCCTTCGAGAAGTACCCTCTCGCCGTCAAGCTCCACATCGCCGACCTCGAGGCGACCTATCTGCTGGAACAACGGGGCGAATGATACAAAAAAGACCATCTGTCTTTCGACAGGTGGTCTTTTTAACTCTTACTTTTCCTGCGGCATCAGCTTCGAAAGCTCGGCCAGGACCTCGTCGCCGAGGTGTTCCAGCTTTGTTTTCGACTGACGGTCCGCAGCAGGCGGTGTCTGTGCTGCCGTCTCCGGGAACGGGACAGTGGGCAGTGCGGACGGAACATCCAGCCGCAGCGGGGCGGTGGATATTTTGTCCAGCTCGCTCCGCAGCTCCTCACACCGAGCGGTCAGCTCGGCGTTTTCCTTCCGCAGGGCCAGCATAGTGCGCTCATAGGCGAACATCCGTGTCTCATAGCGGCGAAGCTCGGCGTTGGCCGCGTTGAGCTTCCGGCTCAGCTGCTCGAGCTGAGTCGGCCCGGACGCAGCCGGCAGAGCCTCAGGGCATGACTTCTCCCGTTCGGATGCCATCGCCTCTTCCACCTCCTGCAGTCTGCGCTGGGCGCAGCGGTGCTCCCGGGCAGTCTCCCGGCAGAGCTGTTCCAGCCGATGCAGCTCCGGCGTCCGGCGGCTGCTCAGCCACTCCAGCGGCAGCTTCGTCTGTTGCTGCTCCACGGTACGGCCTCCTTCCGCTTTTTCTGCGCAAGGGGTTCTCTATTCTTGCGCTTATCTACGCTTGTTCAGGATCGCCAGCAGGTCGTCGTAGTAGCTGGTGTCGCTGTTCTCCTCTTCCACGGGCTTGGCGGCAGAAGCATTGCCGGAAGCGACGGAGGGAGTGTTGACCTCGGCACTGAAGACAGCGGACGGAGCAGAAGCCGTCACGCCGGGAGCAGTACCGGCGGCAGCAGTACCCAGCGTGCTGCGCAGGCCGTCAGCGGCCTTGTTGTCGAAGCCGGTAGCCACGACGGTAACGCGCATCTCATCGGAGAGGTTCTCGTCGAAGGCAGTACCCCAGATGATGTTCGCATCGGGATGAGCGCTCTGGGTGATGAGGCCGGCGGCAGTCTCGACATCCTCCAGACCGATGTCGGGGCTGGAAGTGATGTTGATGATGACGCCGTGTGCGCCGGCGATGCTGGTCTCCAGCAGCGGAGAGGAGATAGCGGCCTTGGCGGCGTTCTCAGCCTTGCCGGCGCCCTTGGCGCTGCCGACGCCCATGTGAGCGTAGCCGGCGTCCTTCATGATGGAGCGCACATCGGCGAAGTCCAGATTGATGAAGGCCGGCACATTGATCAGGGCGGAGATGGACTCAACGCCCTGACGCAGCACGTTATCAGCGGCCTGGAAGGCGTTCATCAGGGTGATCTTCTCCTGACTGATCATCTTCAGGCGCTCGTTGGGGATGACGATGAGGCTGTCCACGTGCATCAGCAGATTTGCGATGCCCTGCTCAGCCAGACCCATCTTCCGCTTGCCCTCAAAAGAGAAGGGCTTGGTGACGATGCCCACGGTCAGGATGCCCAGATCGTGTGCCACCTCGGCCACCACAGGAGCAGCACCGGTGCCGGTGCCGCCGCCCATACCGGCGGTGATAAAGACCATCTGGGAGCCCTTCAGAGCGTTTGCAATCTCGTCCTTGCTCTCCTCGGCAGCGCGCTGGCCGATCTCGGGGTCAGCACCTGCGCCGCGGCCCTTGGTGAGCTTGGAACCCAGCTGCACCTTGGTGGCGGCATGGTTCTTCGCCAGTGCCTGCTGGTCGGTATTCATTGCGATAAATTCGACGCCCTGCAGGCCGTCGCTGACCATGCGGTTGACGGCGTTGCCGCCGCCGCCGCCCACGCCGATGACCTTTATCGTCGTTACGTTTTCGTCCATTTCTTCGTCGAGCATGAGTGCCATATCATTGTCCTCCATCGGATTTTATCGTAGACCGCGCCTTGGCGCAGGATAGAACTCAACATTACTGCTACTATATAACAGTATCGTATCATCTTTTGGCCCCGAATGCAAGATAAATTTGCTTTTTCGATGGTATTTTTTTCACAGCGGCGTCAAGGGCCGGCATTTCTCTGCCAATTCGTCCCCCTAAAGAGGCCAGAACTTCGCACAGGCCGGCATAGCCCCGGTCGATATGACGAGTCTCTTCCACGAGGCTCTTCCCCCGTGCCGACAAAGCCGCCACCACCAGTGCCGCGCCGCCCCGCAGGTCAGGCGCAGTGAGGGTGGCGCCGTGGAGGCCGCTTTCCGGCAGCGGACCGACAGAGAGCACCCGGCCTGACCGATTTACCCGCCCGCCCAGCCGCTCGAAGCCCTCCGCGCAGCCGAACCGCCGTTCGAAGACGACGTCCTCGATGCTGCTCTCCCCCTCGGCACAGAGCATGGCAGCGGCCAGCAGGGGCGCAGCGTCGGTGGCGAGCCCCGGGTACACCCCGGTGAAGACCCGACCGGCCCCGTACAGCCGCCCGAAACGTGCCACCTCGGCCCGGTCTGCGCCCCGCTCCACGGTGCAGCCCATTTGTTCCAGAATTTCCAGCACCGGCGCATAGAGCGCGGGCGGGCATCCGGTGAGCTCCACCCGCCCTCCGGCAGCAGCGGCGGCGCAGGCCAGTGTGGAGGCGAAGATGCGGTCCGGCAGGGGCGAAAAATCGCAGCCGGAAAGCGCCCGCCGCCCCTCGATGTGAATCGTCGAAGTCCCCGCGCCCTCGATACGCCCGCCGCAGCGGTTCAGGAAGTCGGCAAGGTCAGAGATCTCCGGCTCCCGCGCCGCGCCCCGCAGGACGGTGGTGCCTCGGGCGCAGGCAGCGGCCAGCAGCAATGTCTCCGTTGCCCCCACGCTGGGGAAGCGGAGGGTGAAGTCTGTCCCGTGGAGTCCCCCCGGCGCGGCCAGCACCAGCTTTCCCGCCCCGGCGTCCAGCTCCTTTGCCCCCATCCGGGCCAGTCCTTCCAGATGTAAGTCGATGGGCCGGGCGCCGATATTGCACCCGCCGGGCAGCGAAGTCTCAGCCCGGCCCAGCCGCGCCAGCAGCGGCGCACAGAAGAGGATGGAGGCCCGCATTTGTGCTGCGGTTTCTCCCGGAAGGGTGCTGTTTGAGGGCATCCCGGCCACCACAATGTCTGCCCCCTGCCAGTGGGCGGCGCACCCCGCGCCCCGCAGCAGCCCGAGGCTGCATTCCACGTCCGACAGCCTCGGCACGGCCCGCAGCCGCACCGGTCCCCGGCAGAGAAGCGCCGCCGCAAGGAGCGGAAGTACGCTGTTTTTCGCCGCAGGTATTGCCGCTGTGCCGTTCAGCGGCCGTCCGCCCATCACCCAAATCCGCCCGCTCTGCTGTGTCATATCCGCTGCCCCCATTCCGCAAAAGATACCCCACGATATGCAAAAGCAGGGGCGGATGTCACGATTTGAGTTTGTGAATGTGTTTGTGAGTCTATCTGGGCGTGCTGCCCGGCAGCAACCTTGCCCTCTCCGTCTGCTGCGCAGACACCTCTCCCAAAGGGAGAGGCTTTTTGCTTACGGTCAGACCTTCCTTCGTACAGCCTCTCTGTCACGGCTTCGCCGTGCCACCTCCCCTAGTAGGGGAGGCTTTGGCATTCCGTAGCGCTTTGCCTCTTCGCCAGAGGCTCCCCTACTAGGGGAGGCTTTGGCATTCCGTAGCGCTTTGCCTCTTCGCCAGAGGCTCCCCTACTAGGGGAGCTGTCGAACGAAGTGAGACTGAGAGGTTGTACAGAGCAGCGCCTTTCCTCTACATCTCCCCACGTGATACCCCCAGCACCACCCCCATCTCCCCCAGCAGCATCATGAGGCTGGTGCCGCCGGAGGAGAAAAAGGGCAGCGAGATGCCGGTGTTGGGGATGGTGTTGGTAACGACAGCCACGTTCAGCACCGCCTGCAGGGCCACCTGCACCACGAATCCCACCACCAGCAGTGCCCCGAACCGGTCGGGCGCATGGGCTGCGATGGTGATGCCCCGGCAGAGCAGCAGCACGAACAGCCCCACCACTGCGCAGGCCCCCACGAAGCCCAGTTCCTCGCAGACGATGGAGAAAATGAAGTCGTTCTGAGGCTCGGGGACGAAAAGATGCTTCTGGCGGCTTTCCCCCAGACCGAGGCCGGTGGCCCCGCCGGAGCCGATGGCATAGAGGCTCTGGATGGTCTGGTGGCCATCGCCCAGTGGGTCGGCGAAGGGATCGAGCCAGGAGCGGAGCCGGTCGGCGGCGTAGGGGACGAGGTCGGGCATGACGGCCACCGCCGCACCAATGGCCCCGACGCCTCCCGCGCCCGCCAGCAAAAACCACCGCAGCCCCGTACCACCCACGAACATCAGCACCGCGCCGATGCCGAGGATGAGGACGGTGCCGGACAGGTGCGGCTCCAGCAGCATCAGGGCCGCCACCACCCCCAGCACCAGCGCAAAGGGCAGGACACCCACGCTGAAATCCTTCATTCGGTCGTGATTCAGTGCAATGATGTGGGAAAACACCAGCACCACCGCAAACTTTGCGATCTCGCTGGGCTGCAGGGTGCCGAACCCCGGGATGACCAGCCACCGCTTGCAGCCGTTGTACTCGGGCATGAAGAGCACCGCCGCCAGCAATATCAGTGACAGCCCAAGCAGCGGCCACGCCAGCTTATGGAAGATATGGTAATCTACCCGGCTGGCCAGCCACATCCCGCAGAGCCCCAGCGCCGCGTAGAGCAGCTGAGGCCGCAGATAGGCCCAGGCGTCGCCCCGCCGGTAGAGCGCCACGGCGCTGGACGCGCTGGCCAGCATCACCAGCCCGAAGCCCACCAGCGTGAGCACAAGTATCAGAAACGGCAGGTCCATGCCGGGCAGCGGACGCAGGATCCTCTTCTTCATCCTCTCCCCCCTTCCCTTTAGTGTACGCACCGGGGCGGACGGCTAGTCACGGGGTCTCGCGCATATGATTGCAGGAAGGGAGGTGCTGTCTCATGTCCGAATCGCCAAAACCCGCCGACGCCCTGCGCACCCTGCCGGAACGGGCGTTCCGCGCCCGGGCAAGGCTGGTGGCGGGGGTGTTCTGTCTGGTCTGCTGCGGGCTGGCGGTGCGGCTTTTATTTTTGCAGGTGCTGGGCGGCGGCTGGTACACCGACCGCGCTCTGGGCCAGCAGCTGCGGGACACCGTCGTCCCCGCCGACCGGGGCCGTATTTATAGCGCCGACGGCGTCCTTCTGGCGGCCAACAGCAGCTGCTGGACCCTCCGGGCCTCGCCCCGGGAGATGCCGGAAGATAAACTCGCCCTCGCGGCCAAGGGGCTGGCGGAGATCCTGGAGCTGGACGAAGGGAAGCTTCTCGAGAAATTCAGCGACCGCCACTCCAACGACTGCCTCCTGCGCTACCGGGTAGACCGGGCCATGGCCGACGCCGTGCGGGACTTCTGCGAGGCAAACGGCATCACCGGCATCCGTATCGATCAGGACTCGAAGCGCTGGTACCCGCAGGGGGAGTTTCTGGCCTCGGTGCTGGGGTTCACCAATGTGGACAACGCGGGCGTCTCGGGCCTCGAACTGAAGTATGACGACCTGCTCACCGGCGAAAACGGCGTCGTCCTCACGGCGGTGAACGCCTGGGGCTACACCCTCGAGCAGAGCTATGAGACCGAGCGTTTCCCCACCGAGGGGGACGGCCTGCGGCTCACCATCGACGCCAACATCCAGCACTACCTCGAGAACGCGCTGGGCTACGCGGTAAAGGAACACCACGTCGCAGCCCGTGCCGTGGGCATCGTCATGGACGTGAACACCGGGGCCGTGCTGGCCATGTCCACCACCCCCGCCTACGACCCCAACCAGCCCCGTGTGCTGGCCGACAAGGCCGCCCGGGAGGCCGTAGAGGGGCTTTCCGGCGACGAGCGGGCGGCGGCATTGCAGCTGGCCCAGCAGACCCAGTGGCGGAACAAGGCCGTCAGCGACCTCTACGAGCCGGGCAGCGTCTTCAAGCTCATCACCTGCGCGGCGGCGCTGGACACCGGGGCTGTGAGCAAAAATTCCAGCTTCTACTGCGGCGAGAGCATCTCGGTGGCCGGCACCCGCTTCCACTGCGCCAACCACAAGCGCCACGGCGCGCAGACCGTCACTCAGGCCCTTGAGAACTCCTGCAACCAGAGCTTCATCCAAATCGGCGCAAGGCTGGGCAAGGAGGCGTTCTGCGACTACTTTGCGGCCTTCGGCCTCCGCGCGCCCACCGGCATCGACCTGCCCGCCGAACCGAAAAAGAGCCTCTACTACACCGCCGACCGGATGGGGCCGGTGGAGCTGGCGTCCTGCGCCTTCGGGCAGAGCAGCAAGATTTCCTACCTCGAGATGGCGTCGGCGGTCTGCGCCGTGGTCAACGGCGGGCGGCTGATGCAGCCCTACGTCGTCTCGGACATCCTCGGCCCGGAGGGCGAAGTCATCGACCACCTCTCCCCCGTCTGCAAGCGGCAGGTGCTGAAAGAGGAGACCTCCCGCACCATGCGGGAGATGATGGAAGCCGTCGTCCTCTACGGCGGCGGCCGGAACGCCCAGATCGCGGGCTACCGGGTAGGCGGCAAGAGCGGCACCAGCCAGAAGCTGGACAGCGCCGACGAGAAGGCCCGCATCGCCAGCTTTGTGGCCGTGGCTCCCATCGACGACCCCCAGTTTTTGTGTCTCGTCTGCCTCGACGAGCCCCACAGCTGGACGACAGCGGGCGGCAGCCTCTCGGCCCCGGTCTGCGCCGAGGTCCTCGAGCAGACGCTGGTGTACAAGGGTATCCCCCGCGCCGCTGTCCCGGATACGCCTGCTTCCGACGCTGAGACTTCCGCCGACCTTCCCGAGGACGGTGACAGCTTCGACGGGGCGTAAAAATGGGCAAAAGAAAAGACCGCTGGACGGCGGTCTTGGAAGGTCGATATTTTTCAGCTCTGCTGCGGCTGGTCGCGGAACACGATCTCGCCGGTGGCGCTGTCCATGGACTCGACGATAGCGAGGCTCTCCAGCTGGATGCCCTTGCTGCGGATGAGGTCGCCGCCCTGCTGGAAGCCCTTCTCGACGGCGATGCCGATGCCCTCGACGGTGGCACCAGCCTTCTCGGTCAGCTCCAGCAGACCCAGCAGGGCGCAGCCGTTGGCCAGGAAGTCGTCGATGATGAGAACGTGGTCCTCGGGGGTGAGGAACTTCTTGGAGACGATGACATTATAAATTTTCTTGTGGGTGAAGGACTGGATCTTCGTCTCGTAGTTGTCGTAGTCCAGGTTGATGCTCATGGACTTTTTGGCGAACACCACCGGCACGTTGAACTCGCTGGCCACCACAGCCGCGATGCCGATGCCGCTGGCCTCGATGGTGAGCACCTTGTTGATGGGCTTGCCATCGAACAGGCGCTTCCACTCCTTTGCCATCTCGCGGAACAGCGGAATGTCCATCTGATGGTTGATGAAGCTGTCCACCTTGAGCACGTTGCCCTCACGGACGATGCCGTCTTTGCGGATGCGATCTTCCAGCATTTTCATAGTTCGTCTCTTCCTCCCAATTTTCCTGTCACAAAACGGTCAATATTTCATATCAGTATACCGGATACTTTCCCGGTTGGCAAGGCTTTTTCTGCCCAAATTTGACTCGTTCTCTCCGGTTTTTTCAGCCCTTTCGATTATAAGTACGACTTTTGTGGTACGGTCTGTGTCTCAGGGCGGGCGATTTGTGCAGTTGTCTCTTGTTTTCTGCGCAAAATCGAGTATACTGGTAGCAACCGGAAACGGCTTGCTGCGGCCGACGAGGGCCGCACCGGGAAAAGGAGTCAGTATATGAAGACAGGGTTAGTATTAGAGGGCGGTGCCATGCGGGGGATGTTCACCGCAGGCGTTCTGGATGTCCTGATGGAGCACGGCCTCACCACCGATGGCACCATCGGCGTGTCGGCGGGCGCGGTGTTCGGCTGCAACTTCAAGTCGCACCAGATCGGCCGTGTCATCCGCTACAACACCGAATATTGCAACGACAAGCGCTACGCCAGCTTCCGCAATCTGCTGCGCACCGGCAACCTCTACAGCGAGGATTTCTGCTACCACGAGGTGCCGGAAAAGCTGGACCCCTTTGATGAAGAGGCCTTCCGCGCTTCGCCCATGGACTTCTTTGTCGTCTGCACCGACCTGCATACCGGCGACCCGATCTACCACAAGTGCCGCAGCGGCGACGCCGAAGACGTGCGCTGGATGGAGGCCTCGGCGTCCATGCCGCTGGCGGCGAAGGCCGTCAGGATCGGCCACTACTCCCTGCTGGACGGCGGCGTGGCCGACTCCATCCCCGTCCGCTTCTTCGAGAGCCTGGGTTACAAGCGGAACCTCATCATCCTGACCCAGCCCAAGGGCTTCGTGAAAAAGAAAAACCCCCTGCTGCCCGCCATCCGTGCGCGGTATCTGCGCTATCCGGCCTTCGTGGCAGCGGTGGCCGACCGTCACGAGCGGTACAACGAGACCCTCTCCTACATCGCCATGCAGGAGGCATCGGGCAAGGACTATGTCATCCGCCCGCCCATCCCGCTGGAGATCGGCGCTATGGAGCGCGACCCCGCCCAGCTGCGCCGGGTCTACGAGACGGGCCGCGCCGTGGCGGAGAACCAGATCGATAAGATAGAGGCGTTCCTGAACGATGTGAAGGAGACGGAGGAATAACCTCTCCATCACGGCTGACGCCGTGCCACTGGCGGCGGTCGTCGTTGTTGCTCCTAACGAGGGGAGGCTTTGGCATTCCGTAAAGCTTCTCCTCTTCGCCAGAGGCTCCCCTACTAGGGGAGCTGTCGAGCGGCAGCGAGACTGAGAGGTTGTACGAAGACGAGCCTAACCTACAAACAAAGCAGGAGCCCCATCCATTCGGATGGAGCTCCTGCTTTTCTTATAACTTACTGCATATCCGTCTCAGAGATGGGGGTATCCAGCTCATCGGCGGGGGTGTCCGCCGTCTCAGGCTGTTTGCCCTTCTTCTCCTTGAGGGGCTTTTCGCCCTTGGGGCCGTGCTTCGACTTGATGCGCTTTGCCAGCAGAAGGAGCAGCACCAGCAGGGCTGCGCCGCCGGCGCAGAAGGCCCAGATGGGGAGCTTTGCAGGGACGAAAGCCACTTCGACCTCGGTGCCGGTAGTGGTGAAGGTGGTGTAGCTGCCGAAGCTGCCCGTCTCCACCTTATGCCAGCTGCCGTCGGCCTGCTTGACGTAGACCTTACCCTTGGCCTTGCCGGGGGTCAGATAACGGATCTGGTGGGTCTCATTGCCGTCATCGGTGAACTCCAGCAGCCACTGCTCTGTCACACCGTGGACATCGGCTGTGATGTCCTGCTGGGTGACCTGCACGGCGTTGGAACCGCCGAAGAAGCCGTCCACGAAGAAAACGGGACGTCCGTTCTCGCGGGTGACGCTGCTGCTCAGAGACGGGATGTAGGGCGTGTACTCCACATTGACCACGGTGTCGGTGTGGAGCTGGTCGAGGACGGGTGTGCTCCACTCGGCGTAGTATCCATTCTTCTGGGGGATCTCGGGGTAGTCGTCCAGCGTGAAGGACGCACCGTAGTCAAAGCTGATCTTCTTGATGATGTGGCCGTCGGCCTTGAAGGTCAGGTTCAGCTTGCGGAAGGAGTCCGGCACATTCTCCTGAGCCAGCAGGGTCTCATAGGTGACCGGCTCTGCCTGACCGACGCGGCTCAGGCGGTCGATGCCCTGCAGATCGTCGGAGACGAAGAGGTTGCCATAGAAGCCGCCGTCCTGTCCGCCGGAGACAGCACCCACGTACTGCTGGCCTTCCAGCACAGAGACGATGGCGCGGTTGTTGATGGCGATGAGGCTGCCATCCGTGAGATCGCTGTCGGTACCCTGACCGACGATGCCGCCGATGTACTTTTCACCGCTGAGGGCGCATTTTGCCCAGTTGCTGCGGAGCTTGGCGCTGGCCGCACCAGCAATGCCGCCCACCTGATTGACGCCGGTGACGTCGCCGTAGGACTCGCAGGCCGTCACAAGGCCCAGCTCCTCCTGACCGACGATGCCGCCGACCATGTCCTTCTTGGCGGTGATGCTGCCCTCGTTGATGTTGCCGATGAGGACGGCGCTGACGGTATAGGAGGTGCGCAGCAGCGAGGTACCCTCGTCCTTGTTGTCCTCCTCGGGGTCCAGCAGGTTCTCGACGCCCATGGTACCGGCGATGCCGCCCACGTTCATGTCGGCGTCGATGGTGCCGCGGTTGATGCTGTTCTCAATTTTGCCGTCGGACTGGGAAGCGATGAGGTCTTCCGACTCATCCTCGTAGATGGTCTTGCTGCCCGGGTCGCTGATCTCTTCCACAGCATCCAGCATCAGGTTGGACACGACGCTGACCTGTGCGGTCACGGCGCGCATCTTGTCGGTCAGCTGGTTGCTGGCGGTGCGCATGGTGCTGTTGATGTCGTCCATCTTGTCGTTGATGGCGCTGACAGCATCAAAGAGGGAGTCCTTGGTGTTGGTCAGTTCTGCCGAGGGACGAGGCACCTTGATAGGGTCCTGCTGGTTGAGCCAGTGGAGGATGTCGCGGGTCTGGCCCATCATATCGGTCAGGCCGCCGAGGCCGTCCTGCATCTGGCCCATGGCCACGGAGGTATGCGCCAGCGTTGCACTGGTGAGGGCGGCGTCGGTCTTGAGCAGGTCGAGGGAGTCGCTCAGGTCATCCATGGCGTCTCTCAGCTTGTCGGAAGCATCGCTCAGCTGATCGAGACCATCCTTGATGCTGCCGCCGCCGTTATTGCCGACCCAGTCCTTGATGTTGTCCATGATGCCGTCGGTGATGCTGCCCATGCCGTCCAGCGCGTCAGAGGCTTTGGTCAGAGCCGTAGCCAGCTCGGGGTGGTCGGAGGCCGAGACGGACTTGGCAGCGCTGCCCACGATGCCGCCCATCTGGGTGGCAATGGTAGAGATGGTGCCGATGGCACTTGCGATTTGGGAAGTAGCACGGGCAATGTCACTGTCGTTGGACAGGAGGGACGCCGTGCGCAGCAGGCCCATGCCTGCGGTGACGGCCTTCATTGCCGGGGCCATGCCGCTGCCCAGCGTGAAGACGCTGGCCACGGAGTTGGCCACCTTCAGCAGCTCAATGCCGGTCTTGAGGTTCTTGTCGGACTTCTTGTCCGAGGACAGGGAGTCGTATGCGGAGAGGATGCCGGAGATGGCCTGCGAGGCAGCGCTGTCATCGCCGGTATCAACAGACTCCAACAGCTGTTTGATACCCTCAGAGATAGCCGACATACCGTCACGGCCATCCTCGGCCGCGTCGCTCACCTTGCCCAGACCGTCGCTGGTCTTGCTGAGGGCGCTGGATGCCATCAGCATCTCAGCGGCCATCTCGCGCATGGCCCACTTGAGGTTTCCGGTGGCATCGGTCAGCTTGGTCATGGCATCTTCGCCGGTGTCCATGACGGGTTCGAGTTTGGTGAGGGTATCGGCCAGCAGAGTGGAGGCGCGGTCGATCTCGTCGGCCACCTCGTCGCCGTAGTCGCTGGCCTGATCGTCCAGCTGGCGTGCCGCTGCAATGGCGGTGTCCATCTGGCTGGTCATGGCGCTGAAGGAATTGGAGATGCTGGTGGTGGAGTTCTCGACGACGCCGGTGGTGTCATCGACAAGGCCGCGCAGAACATCCAGCTCCGAACGGAGACGCTTGATGGTGTCCTTGGAGAGGTCGAGTTCGCGATAGGGTTCCGCCTGACCGGCGATGCCGCCCACGTCCTTGCGGCCCAGAACATGGCCCTGATTGACACAGCCGGATACGAGGCCGTCGGTGCGGCCCACGATGCCGCCCACGTTGTAGCCGATATGCTCGTAGCCGACAGTTCCGGTGTTGACGCTGGTCAAGATCATGCCGGAGGAGCGGCCTGCGATGCCGCCGGTGTCGGTAGCGACGTTGGTGACGGAATTGGTGGCGTCGTCATCGGCGGCGGCCATCTTGTTGTTGATATAGTCCACCATCTTGGCCGTGAAGCCGTCGGTGTCGAGAGATGCTTCCTGATATTCGGTGTTGATGCTGCCCACATTGGTGCAGCCGGTGATGGCGCCAAGGTTGTAGCCTGCGATGCCGCCGGTGGAAGATTTGCCGGTGACGATGGCGCGGGCAGTGCTGTGGTCGATGGTGCCTTCGGACTCGTTGCGGCCCACGATGCCGCCCACCTCGCTGTCGCCGGTGACGACGCCGGTGAACTGGCAGTTGATGAGGGTACCGTGGTTGATGCCTACGATGCCGCCGGTGGTGGTGTCGGCAGAGTCAGAGACAGACACGATGCCCCGCACGCTCAGGGACTCGACGGAGCCCTGTTCCTCCACGATGTCGAAGAGGCCCGCCGGGGAATACTGGCCCGTAATGGTCAGGTCCGAGATGGTGTGGCCATTGCCCTTGAACTGTCCGCTGAAGGACGGAATGGGCTCCCACAGCATCCCCTCGAGGGAGAGGTCTTTCTGTAGAATAACCGTCTTGCCCACCGACCACTGGTCGTAGGCACAGCTCTTGGCCAGCGAAAGCAGGTCCGAGACGCTGTTGATGTAAATGGTATCGCCGTCGTCAGACGCGAACACCGGCAGTGCGATGCTCAGCGCCAGCACAGCGGCCAGAAGCGCAGCCGTCAGGCGGCGCAGCAGATGGTTACTGGTCTTCATTCTGCACCTCCTGTTGTTTATTGTCGTCCAGTTCCTGAGAGACGTTGCCCGAGATGACGGTCAGCTGGACGTCGCCGTCCACGATGGCGTTCATCGTACCGGCCACAGAGCCGTGGATCTCGCCCTGCACGATGCCATTGACGCGCATACGGCCATTGCCGCTGCTGCGGGCCACCAGCTTCGGCACAGCAAAGGAGGTACGGTCCACGATGCGGGTGCCGATGAGCAGAATCTGAGGCAGGACGAAGAGGACGAGGATGATGGAGATGATGGTGCCTCGGCCCAGACACTGGCCGATGCCCACGATGCAGGCGTCGGAAGTCATCTGGCCGATGAGGATGCCGGACACGGTCATGATGGTGCCGGAAGTCAGGATGGTCGGGAACGCGAAGTTGATGGTCTCTATCATGGCCTGCTTGTGCTCCATCTTATCCTTCAGCTCGTTGAAACGGGTGGCGATGACGATCGCGTAGTCGATGTTCGCGCCCATCTGGATGGAGCTGACGATGAGGTAGCCCATGAAGTAGAGGTTGGTCCCCATGAAATACGGGAACGAGAAGTTTATCCAGATAGCGCCCTGGATGACCACGATGAGCAGGATGGGCATACCGACGGACTGGAAGGTGAACAGCAGCACCAGCAGGACGATAAAGATGGACACGACGTTGACGACGACATTATCGATGGCGAAGGACTTCTGGAAATCGTACTCGTTGGTGGCGTCACCGGCCATGTAGAGCTCGCCGTCCGGGTAATACTTCCGGGCGATGGAGCGGATGGTGTCGGTGAACTCATAAGTAGTCTGGCCGGGTTCCAGAGAGGGGCTCAGGTAGATGAGGACGCGGTTGTAGTCGTCGCCCTGCAGCTGGGCCAGTGCGCTCTCCATCTGGTCGCGGGCGTCGTGGAGGTCGTCCAGGTCTTCCTGAGAGAGGGAGACGATGCCGGTGTCGGCCTCGTCGCAGACGTAGAGGAACATATCCACGAGCGGCACTTTATAGGATGCGAAGTTGCCGATGACCTGGCCGTACTCCTCGTTCTCGATGGCGTAGGCGGTGTAGATCATCTGGGCGGCCTCATAGTCCAGATCGGCCATCTCGGAGAACTGGCGGGCGGTGAGCTCGTCTTCCAGCATATAGCCGTCCTGGGCCTCGATGTTGGACAGACCCTTGGTGGAGTCTATCTCATCGCAGCTTTCCAGCTCCTCCAGCATCTTTTTCTCGATGCTGTAATCGTCGTTCTTGGGGTAGACGAGTGCCACGAGGTTCGACTTGGTGAAGTTTTCTTCGATCATCTGGTCCGCGATGAGGGATTCGTTCATCTTCGGCACCTTGATGACATCGTAGCCGTAGGCGTAGGGACAAAGGTTCGAGAAGTGGTAACCGATGAGGATGACCACCAGGAAGATGACAGGGATGACCTTGCGGGTGTGCCATGCAAAGCGGCCCACGAAGGGGATCTCCGGAACGAAGTTCCTGTGCTTGGTTTTATCCATGTAGGGTCCGAAGAGCATCAGCAGGCCGGGCATGACCACGAACACCGAGAGCATCGCAAAGAGGATGGACTTGATGAGGCAGATGGCCATATCGGAGCCGATGCGGAACTGCATGAACAGCATAGCCACAAGGCCGCCGACGGTGGTCAGGGAGCTGGAGCTGATCTCGGGGATGCTCTTGCTCAGGGACTCGATGACGGCCTCCTTCAGAGGCATGGTCTGGTGTTCTTCCTTGAAGTGGTTGCAGAAGATGATGGCGTAGTCCAGCGACAGCGCCAGCTGCAGGATGTTCGTGACCGAGTTGGACACGAAGGAGATGGTGCCGAGCATGAAGTTTGTACCCATGTTCAGGATCATGCCCACCACGAAGGTGAGGATGAGGACAGGCACCTCGGCGTAGGTCTGGGACGTCAGGAGCAGGACGATGACGATGATGACGGCAACGTACACCATGATGACCCGTACCTCGGCATCAATGGTCTCCTGCTGGGTGTTGCCCAGCGAGGTGGAGACATAGATGTCGTAGTCGGCGAGGTATTCCTTCACCCGGTCAAGGGCCTCGAGGCACTGGTCATCGTCCTCGGGGTAGTCGAAGGTGATGGAGTAAAGGGCCGACACTGCGTCCTTATTATAATGGTCGGTCGTGTCGTCGTAGTCCAGCATCTGGACGCCCTTGAGCTCGGTGAGCCGGTCGGAAAGCTCATCGGCCTCAGCGGGCGTGATGTTGGCCACCATGACGTCGGCAGAGCCGTAGGTCGTGAACTGCTCGTCCATGATGTCAAGGCCCATGCGGGTCTCCGAGGTCTTGGGCAGGTAGGTGGTCATGTCGGTCTCGACCTTGACCCACCGCACCGAGAACACCGTGAAGATGGCAGCCAGAATGACAAACAGGAACACAAGGTTGCGGCGTTCCACGATCTGGCGCGCAAGCTTGTGCATGAAGTCTATCTGCGGTTTTTCGTGTTCGTTCAAAGCGTCCGTCCTCCTTTGTCGTGATTTTTTTGCAGTTTCATCCCCGGGGATGGGCTGCGCAGTCGTCTCATAAACAACCTCCGTCCGATAAACTACATTTGGTGATTTTGTGAAAAATCAAAGGGAAATATTTGTACAAATGATATAATAGAGCGCTGCCCATCAAAAAGCAAGCGGCAAAACCGCGCGAATGATAAAATTTGCTTGTTCTTAGCCAAGGCGCAGCTTGCCTTTTAACCTCTCCGTCACGGCTGACGCCGTGCCACCTCCCCTAACGAGGGGAGGCTTTGGCATTTCGGTAAACTTTCCCTCTTCGCCAGAGGCTCCCCTCGCTAGGGGAGCTGTCGAGCGATAGCGAGACTGAGAGGTTTATTTTCTTTTCTTTCGCCGCGGCCCCGCATTGACGTAGCCGAACACTGTGCCGCAGACGCCGCCGACGATGTGCATGAAGTTGGCCACGTTGTCCCGCACAAAGATGATGTCATAGACCTGCTGGCCCAGATAGAGCGCCGCCACCAGCAGCATGGTGACGGGGATGCCGCCCGAGAAGCCGGACAGGGATGCCAGCATGATGAGCATGAAGACGATGCCCGACGCGCCCAGCAGCGCCGTGCGGGGGAACAACGCACACTGCAGAATGCCCGAGATGAGGGCCGTGAGCAGGATGCCTTTGAGCAGGGGCAGGCTGCCGTACTTTTCTTCCATCGGCGGGCCGACGACGAGGAGAAGCAGCATATTGTTCAGGAAATGGTCCCAGCTGCCGTGGCCCAGCACATGGCCGAAGAGCCGGATGTAAAACAGCGGGTCTTTCAGCGAGGAACGGTAGACGCTGAACAGATGGGTGGTCGTCCAGCCGCCGGTGTACTGGCCCAGGAACAGCACCCCCAGTGAGAGGAGGAAAAATGTCAGGATGACCGGCGAATTGTACTGCACAGACAGCGTGAATTTGGGTCGTTTCGTAGTTGTTTCCTTCTTTCCCGGCCCGTCCGGGGCCGCAGTATGAGTGATACGACCATCATATCATAATCTTCAAGGTTTTTCCACAACTTTCGTCGGTTCAACCCCGGGTCTGCTCCCAATAGGCCCCCATGCTCTGGCCGGGCTGGTCGGTGACTTCGTCGTTCAGGTAGTCCGCGAGGCCCACGGCGGCAGGCTGCCAGCTGCGGGCTGCCTCTACTGTGGGGTACTCCACCTCGGCGTACCAGAACTCCGTCGGCTGGCCCTCGTCCACATGATTCACTTCCAGCACCGCACCGTCCGGCAGCAGGTAGCTGCGGCGGAGCTTCGGGATGAGGGGCCTGCCGATGATCTTCGTCTCGAGGTCATTGAAAAGCGCAGGGTCGATGTCCCGCTCGATCTCTTCCCTCGCCAGCCCGCTGCCCGACTTGAAGCAGAGGACGTAGTGGGTCTTGCCGCCCGTCAGGGCCTCTTCCCGGATGCGGACGGTGGGCCGCACGCTGATGTAGCCCTGCCGCATGGCAAACTCCTCTTTCAGCGGCAGCCCCTCCGGCCAGCCGCTTACCATCCACTTGCGCTCGATCTCCATGATGTTTTCCTTCCTTTCGGCGGTTTTTGTATTTATTCTAACATATTTTTATGGTATTATAAATGGTGAGTTAGCCAAAAGATAACCTCTCCGTCACGGCTAACGCCGTGCCACTGCCCGGGTTGCGGCACCCAGCATCCGTAGCGCTTTGCTTGCGTCTTGCTGGCCGCTGCCCCAACAGCGACTCCCTGTTTCCGCCACTGGCGGCGGTCGTCGTTGTTGCTCCTATCGAGGGGAGGCCTTGGCATTCCGTAAAGCCTCGCCTCTTCGCCAGAGGCTCCCCTACTAGGGGAGCTGTCTGCGAAGCAGACTGAGAGGTTGTACAAAGGCGAAGCCTTCCCTCGTGCAGCAGCCGTGACGGAGAGGTTCATCCTCAATTATTAAGGAGCAACCATGAAATCAGAACGCAGCTATCCTATTTATAAAGTAAACAAAAAAGCCGAGGCCAGCCTCGTGGGCGGACATCCGTGGGTGTACGAGAACGACATCCTCGAGTTCCCGGAGACAGAGCCTGAGAACGGAACCCTCGCCGACGTGGTGAGCCCGAAGGGCGCTTACCTCGGCACCGGCTTCGTCTCTCTCAAGAGCAAGATCCGCGTCCGCCTCATCTCCCGCAACGCCAACGACACCTTCGACGCCAGCTTCTGGCGCCGCCGCGTCGAGTACGCCTGGGCCTACCGCAAGACCGTCCTCGAGCCTGCCGACCTCTCGGCCTGCCGGGTCATCTTCGGCGAGGCCGACCAGTTCCCCGGCCTGACCGTGGACCGCTTCAACAACATCCTCGTCACCCAGACCCTCAGCGTCGGCATGGAAAAGCTGAAGCCTGTCCTCTTCCCCCTCCTCGCCGAAGTGCTGCGGGCCGACGGCCAGACCATCGACGGCATCTACGAGCGGAACGACGAGGCTCTGCGGGCCAAAGAGGGCCTCGAGCAGAGCAAGGGCTGGTTCGAGCTGCCGGGTGAAAGCCACCCCGTCTCCACCCAGACCGAGATCTGCGAGAACGGCGTCTACTACCACGTCGATTTCGAGAACGGCCAGAAGACCGGCTTCTTCCTCGACCAGAAGTACAACCGCCGGGCGGTCGCCCGCCTCGCCGCCGGCCACACCGTGCTGGACTGCTTCACCCACACCGGCAGCTTTGCCCTCAACGCAGCCAGCGGCGGCGCAGCCCGGGTCACGGCAGCGGACATCAGCGCCGACGCCATCGCCATGGCCCAGCGGAACGCGGAGCGCAACGGCCTGACCAACATGGACTTCCTCTGCGAGGATACCTTCGAGCTTCTGCCCCGCCTCGAAAAAGAAGGCCATCCCTACGATTTCATCATCCTCGACCCGCCGGCCTTCACCAAAGCCCGCCGCACGGTGGAAAACGCCATGCGGGGCTACAAGGAGATCAACTACCGGGCCATGAAGCTCCTGCCCCGGGGCGGCTACCTCGCCACGGCAAGCTGCTCTCATTTTGCCACCGAGGAGCTGTTCATCAAGATGCTGCGCTCCGCCGCAAAGGACGCTCACCGCCAGCTGCGCCAAATCGAAGTGCGCCAGCAGGCCCCCGACCACCCCATCCTCTGGGGCGTGCCGGAGACGAACTATCTGAAGTTTTTCCTGTTTCAGGTGATTTAACCTCTCCGTCACGCCTACGGCGTGCCACCTCCCCTAACGAGGGGAGGCCTTGGCATTCCGTAAAGCTTTGTCTCTTCGCCAGAGGCTCCCCTACTAGGGGAGCTGTCTGCGAAGCAGACTGAGAGGTTGTACGAAGGATAGCCTGACCACGCAGTGATGCCTGAGAGGGCAATAGTCATACCATCCGCGCAATACTCCAAAAAATCGGGAGTCAGTTTGTGCAGAATCGTCAAATCTGTCTATTGCGTTTTTCGCCCCGTTCGGCTATAATCATCGCATAGACAGCAACGACGCTGTGAGTCACCTCCTGACTCGCAGCGTCGTTTCGTTTAACCCGATATTTCGCGGGAGAGCCCGCCTCTTTCCGCGTGAAAATCCGCGACCAGCTGAAGTATTTCAATTCAAGTAAGGAGTAGGATTTATGGCAGCAAATGTTATGGAGATCTACGGCAGCAAGGTGTTCAACGAGCACGTCATGAAGGAGCGCCTTCCCAGCGCTACCTACAAGAGCCTCGAGAAGACCCTGCACAAGGGCGCACCTCTGGACATCGAGGTGGCAAACGTCGTGGCCAGCGTCATGAAGCGCTGGGCCATGGAGCTGGGTGCCACCCACTACACCCACTGGTTCCAGCCGCTGACCGGCATTACCAGCGAGAAGCATGACGGCTTCGTCTCCCCCGTGGGCGACGGCACCGCCATCATGGAGTTCAACGGCAAGGAGCTGGTGCGCGGCGAGCCCGACGCCTCTTCCTTCCCCTCCGGCGGCCTGCGTGCCACCTGTGAGGCCCGCGGCTACACCGCATGGGACCCCACCAGCTTCGCTTTTGTGAAGGACGACGTCCTCTGCATCCCCACTGCATTCGTCAGCTACACCGGCGAGGCGCTGGACAAGAAGACTCCCCTGCTGCGCTCCATGAACGCGCTGTCCAATCAGGCCATCCGCGTCCTGAAGCTCTTCGGCAAGGACGTGGATTACGTCTCCACCACCGTCGGCCCCGAGCAGGAGTACTTCCTTATTAAGAAGGAAGACTACGAGGCCCGTCAGGACCTCATCCTCACCGGCCGCACCCTCTTCGGCGCACCGTCTGCCAAGGGTCAGGAGCTGGAAGAGCACTACTTCGGCGTCATCCGCCCCGAGGTCTCCGCTTTCATGAAGGAGCTGGACGAAGAGCTGTGGAAGCTGGGCGTCCCCGCTAAGACCAAGCACAACGAGGTGGCTCCCTGCCAGCATGAGCTGGCCCCCATCTTCGACACCACCAATGTCGCCATCGACCACAACCTGCTGACGATGGAGATGATGAAGAAGCTGGCCCCCAAGTACGGTCTGGTCTGCCTGCAGCACGAGAAGCCTTTCGAGGGCGTCAACGGCAGCGGCAAGCACAACAACTGGTCCATGTCCACCACCCACGAGAACCTGCTGGACCCGGGCGACACCCCCATGGAGAACCTGCAGTTCCTGGTCTTCCTGGCCGCCGTCATCAAGGCTGTCGATGAGTACGCCGACCTGCTCCGTACCTCCGTCGCCACCCCCGGCAACGACCACCGTCTGGGCGCCAACGAGGCACCTCCGGCCATCATCTCCATCTTCGTGGGCGAAGAGCTGGAAGCCGTCATCGACGCCATCGCTTCCGATTCTCCCTACGCCGGCCCCGTCAAGATGAAGATGGACCTCGGCGTCGATGTCCTGCCCAAGTTCAGCAAGGACACCACCGACCGCAACCGTACTTCTCCCTTTGCCTTCACCGGCAACAAGTTTGAGTTCCGTATGCCCGGCTCCGCCGAGAACCTGAGCGATTGCAACACCATCCTGAACACCGCCGTCGCCAAGGAGCTGAAGGGCTACGCTGACGAGCTGGAGAAGGCCGACGACTTCACCAGCGCCGCCATCGCCCTCGTCAAGCGCACCATCCGCGACCACCGCCGCGTCATCTTCAACGGCAACGGCTACACTGCCGAGTGGGAAGAGGAAGCTGCAAAGCGCGGTCTGCCCAACAAGAAGAACACCCCCGCCGCTCTGCCCGCCCTCATCGAGCCGAAGAACATCGCCCTGATGGAGGACTTCGGCGTCCTGACCAAGGTCGAGATGGAGAGCCGCTACGAAGTTGAGATGGAGCACTACTCCAAGATCATCAACATCGAGGCCCTGACCATGCTGGAGATGGCCCGCAAGCAGCTGCTGCCCGCCGTCAACGCCTACATGAGTGAGGTCGCCAACACCGCCGCCTCCAAGCTGGCCGTCAGCGAGAACCTGAGCGTCCGCAGCGAGACGAAGGCACTGACCCGCCTGTCCGCTGACGCCGACGCCATGAGCGACGCTGTGGACGAGCTGCAGGCCGCCGTCGATGCCGCAAAGGCCCTCTCCGACGAGAGCGCAAAGGCCGTCGCCTTCCACGACGACGTTCTGCCCAAGATGGACGCCCTCCGCGCCGCCGCCGACGACGCCGAGACCATCTGCGGCGAGGACTACTGGCCTCTGCCCAGCTACAGCAAGATGCTCTACTACGTCTGATCTTCACATACCAGCGTAGAATAAAGCACCACAGGCTGAGGCGCTTATCTGAGCCATTCTCCTTTTCCTATTTCTTACACCAGCCTGAAGACCTGCCTCTGTACAGAGGCAGGCCTTTGGGCGTTTTTTAAGAAGACATACTTTTCAGAGGACACACACCTATGAGTTATACGACACAGCAGGACATCCTCGATTTCGTCGAGGACAACAATGTAAAATTTGTCCGCTTCGCGTTCTGTGACATCTTCGGCTTCCAGAAGAACATCGCCGTGCTGGCAAGCGACCTTCCCAAGGCGCTGGAAGATGGCGTCTGCTTCGACGGCAGCGCCATCGCGGGCTTCATGCACGTGGAGGAGAGCGACCTGGTGCTCCGGCCCGACCTGTCCACCATGACCATCCTGCCCTGGCGCACGGCTGAGGGCCGGGTGATGCAGTTCTTCTGCGACGTGGAAAAGCCGGACAACACCCCCTTCGGCGGCAACTGCCGCGGCTTCCTGCGGGACATCAACCGCCGGTTCAAGCAGCTGGGCCTGCGCTGCAACGTCGGCACCGAGTGCGAGTTCTATCTCTTCGAGAACGACGACCGGGGCCGTCCTACCCGCATCCCCATCGACGCAGGCGGCTATTTCGACGTAGCGCCGCTGGACGCCGGCGAGAACATCCGCCGGGACATCTGCCTGACCATGGAGCAGATGGGCCTCGCCCCCCAGCACAGCCACCACGAGAACGGCCACGGCCAGAATGAAATTGACTTCCACTACGCCGGCCCCCTCAAGACCGCCGACAACATCTTTCTGTTCAAGCAGATCGTCCGGGCCGTGGCGGCCAGCAACGGCTTCCACTCCAGCTTCCTGCCGAAGCCGCTGCCCGACCAGGCCGGCAGCGGCCTCCACATCAACCTCTCGCTGACCATGGACGGCAAGAACCTCTTTGAGGGCGACATCGCCCCCGACAGCATCCCCGGCAGCTTCATGGCGGGCATCCTCCACCACAGCCGGGAGCTGACGGCCTTCACGAATCCCCTGCCCAACAGCTACCTCCGCTTCGGCTGCGACGAGGCTCCCCGCTACGTGAGCTGGAGCCGCCAGAACCGCAGCCAGCTGGTTCGCATCCCGCAGGTGAAGGGCGACAACTGCCGCATGGAGCTGCGCAGCCCCGACCCCGCCTGCAACCCCTACCTTGCCATCGGCCTCGTGCTGGCAGCAGGCCTCGACGGCATCGAGCACCGGATGGAGCTGTCTGCCCCTGTCAACCGCAACCTCTTCATCCCGGGCGAAGCCGCCGGTCTCGGTCTCGAGACCCTGCCCGCCTCGCTGGAAGAGGCCGTCGAGGTGGCCAGGAACAGCGAGTTCCTTCACAAATTCCTGCCCGACGAGCTGAGCCGCCGCTACTATGCCGAGGCTCTGCGCCGCTGCGAGGCGCTCAAGAACGCCTCCGACCCCGCCGAATATGAGCGCGTCCACTACTTCAATGCCATCTAATGCAGAATGACATAGGAAAGGAGTGAGCCGAATGGGACGTGCCCTGATCGTAAGCGCGGGCGCAAGCTCCAACGAATATATCTCCGCACGCCTGACGGAGCTGGGCTATGCGCGGCCTATCATCGTACCAAGTGCGGCGGAGGCGCGGCGGAGGATGCTGGAATCCGACTTTGAGCTCATCGTGGTCAACTCGCCGCTGCCGGATGAGTTCGGCCACGAGCTGTGCGCCGACGCCGTGGAGAAAACGGATGCCGGTGTGATATTTCTGGCCAAGGCCGCAGCCGCCGAGCAGCTTCTGACCCCGCTGAGCGAAGAAGGTGTTCTGCTGGTCACAAAGCCCTTCTCCAACACCTTCTTTTTGCAGGCCATCCACATGGCCGCCGCCAGCAACCACCGCCTCCTGCTTTTGCGGCAGGAGAATCAGCGGATGCAGGAAAAGCTGGCGCAGGTGCGGCTGGTGAGCCGCGCCAAGTGCTGCCTCATCGAGCTGGGCCATATGACCGAGGCCGAGGCGCACCGCTACATCGAGAAAAAAGCGATGGACACCCGGCGCGACCGCGCCGAGGTCGCGCAGGAGATACTGGACTCCTACGACCCCGCGCAATAATGCGTATTGCGCCCCCACTGAGGGGAAGTATTTGCTTATCGTGATATTCACGGAAAAGAATATCTGTAAATTAGAGGAGAACCATTATGGCAAAGTTTATTTTCGTGACCGGCGGCGTCGTCTCCGGTCTGGGCAAAGGCATCACCGCCGCCTCTCTGGGCCGACTGCTGAAGTGCCGCGGCCTCAAGGTGGCCAGCCAGAAGCTGGACCCCTACGTGAACGTGGACCCGGGTACCATGAGCCCCCTGCAGCACGGCGAGGTCTTCGTCACCGACGACGGCACCGAGACCGACCTGGACCTGGGCCATTACGAGCGCTTCATCGACGAGAATCTGAACAAGTATTCGAACCTCACCACCGGCAAGGTCTACTGGAACGTGCTGAACAAGGAGCGTCAGGGCGCTTACCTCGGCCAGACCGTCCAGATCATCCCCCACATCACCAACGAGATCAAGAGCTATATCTACAATCTGGCCTCTTCCACCGAGGCCGATGTGGTCATTACCGAGATCGGCGGCACCACCGGCGACATCGAGAGCCAGCCTTTCCTCGAGGCCATCCGTCAGGTGGGCCTCGAGCAGGGCAAGGAGAACTGCTGCTTCATCCATGTGGTGCTGGTGCCTTACATCTCCGGCTCCGATGAGTACAAGTCCAAGCCCGCACAGCACTCCGTCAAGGAGCTGCAGGGCATGGGCGTCAGCCCCGACATCATCATCCTGCGCGCCGACGGCAGCGTGGGCAGCGACATCCGCCGGAAGATCAGCACCTTCTGCAACGTCAAGCCGGAGTGCGTCATCGAGAACCTGACCATGCCCAGCCTCTACCAGTGTCCGCTGATGCTCCACACCGGCGGCCTCGACGACGTGGTGGTCAAGCAGCTGCATCTGGATGTTCCCCCCGCCGACCTCACCGAGTGGAAAGAGATGCTGGCCCGGATCGCCACCCGCAGCAAGACCTGCACCATCGCCCTCGTGGGCAAGTACGTCAAGCTGCATGACGCCTATCTGTCCGTCATGGAAAGCCTCTACCACGCCGGATTCGAGAACGACAGTCAGGTGGAGATCAAGTGGGTCGAGAGCGAGGACCTGCCCGACCAGGCAGCCTGCAAGGAAGCCTTTGCGGACGTGGACGGCATCATCGTCCCCGGCGGCTTCGGCGACCGCGGCATCGAAGGCATGATACAGGCCGCACAGTACGCCCGCGAGAACGATGTTCCCTACTTCGGCATCTGCCTCGGTATGCAGATCATGGTCATGGAGTTCGCCCGCCACGTCCTGGGCTACGCCGACGCCAACTCCAGCGAGTTCACCCCCGAGGGTCATCACAACGTCATCGACCTGATGGACGACCAGCAGGGCAACATCCCCAAGGGCGGCACCATGCGTCTGGGCAAGTATCCCTGCACCGTCCTGCCCGGCACCAAGATGGCCGAGTGCTACGGCCAGAGCGAGATTTGGGAGCGCCACCGCCACCGCTACGAGTTCAACAACGACTACCGTCAGGAGATGCAGGACGCCGGTCTGGTCATCTCCGGCACCAGCCCCGATGGCCGCCTTGTGGAGACCGTGGAGCTGCCGGGCCGTGACTTCCACCTCGGCGCACAGTTCCACCCCGAGTTCAAGAGCCGTCCCAACCGCGCACATCCCCTGTTCAAGGGCTTCATCGCAGCGGCGCTGAAGTTCAAGAAGGGCAAGATGGGGCACTGAGAGGTTGTACGAAGGCAAACCTGACCCTAAACTCAAAAGCACCCGCTTTCCACATCACCGTGGAGAGCGGGTGCTCTTTTTGCTATGATGCTATGTAGCCGTGCTTACTTGCTGGCCTTCGTGGTCTTCTTACGAGTGGCGGTCTTGCGGGCAGGCTTTGCAGCAGGAGCGGCCTCGGCGGGCTTTTCCTCGGCTTTGGCGGGTGCGGCTTCAGCCTTTGCCGCAGCGGACTTCGCAGCAGTCTTGGCGGCGGTCTTCTTTGCCGCAGGCTTTCTGGTGGTCTTCTTCACAGCAGGTGCAGCCTTTTCCTCAGCCGGCTTTTCCTCGGCGGGAGCAGCGGCCTCGGCCTTGACCTCAGCGGGCTTTTCCTCCGCCTTGGGGGCGTGCTTTGCGCGGTCCTTCACCTCGGAGATGGTCCACAGCTGGTCCTCGCCGGCAGTCTCCTGCCAGATCTGGAGCACAGCGCCGTCCGCAGTACCCATGCCCACGGTGTCGATGCACTTGCCGGCAGCCCACATGGAGCGCAGGCGGACGGTGCCGGCCGGGGTGGGCTCCATCTTCCACATCTGGGAAGTGCCGCCCACGTCCTCCCACAGGTGGAGCCAGGTGCCGTTTGCGGTGCCGGTCATCATCAGGTCGATGAGCTTGCCGGAAGCGCGGTTGCGGATACGGTAAACGCCGTCGCCCTCGCGGACGAAAGCCCACTCCTGCTCGGGCTTGCGCTCGTACTTGCCCAGACGGATGTTGCCGCCGTCCTTGACGCTCTCCACAGCCTGAATGACGCTGCCGGTCTTGGCGGCGATGGTGTAGAAGCGGTCTGCTTCAATGATAGTCTGTGCCACAGATTTCATAAGATTTCCCTCCGTATCCCGGGGCAGGATCTCCCCGGAACTCTTCTCTGCGCTGTTTTTTGTCTTCGCGCTTTTGTTTCTTTCCATAAATTATACCACTCGACGTGATTTTTTACAAGCAATTCGACCTTTCTTTGGCAAATTTGCCAAAAGGCATTCCATTTTCTCCTGCTTTTGCACTCAATACCCTAACTTTTTGCAACGGAGCCGACCGCCGCTGGTGCAGTGCCACCATCTCGACATTTCCCCCGATCTGCGCTATACTTATTATATATCTGCATTTTACCCGTTCTTTGCACAAAGAGCGGTATTTTCTTTGATTTCCGAAAGTGAGGTATCACTTCATGCCGTCTTCCCCCCGCACCGCATCCGACGCCGCCGAGCTGGAGCGCAGCAGGCTCCAGTTCGAGAAAATGACCCAGACCCCCGTGCCGAAGCTCATTCTCGGCCTCGCGGCCCCCACCATCCTGAGTATGCTCATCACCAGCATCTACAATCTGGCCGACACCTTCTTTGTGGGCCAGCTGTCCACCAGCGCGTCGGGCGCGGTGGGCGTCGTGTCGAGCCTGATGGCCATCATTCAGGCCCTCGGCTTCATGCTGGGCCACGGCGCGGGCGGCATCATCAGCCGCAGCCTCGGCAGTCAGGACACCCATGCGGCCACAAAGTTCGCCTCCACCAGCTTCTTCACGGCGCTGACCTTCGGCGCAGTGCTGACCGTTCTCGGTCTCGCTGCCCTGCCCGACTTCATAATGCTGCTGGGCAGCACCGACACCATCCTGCCCCACGCCTGCGCCTACGCGCGGCCCATCCTCATCGCGGCCCCGCTCATGATGTCGAGCCTCGTGATGAACAACATCCTCCGCTACGAGGGCAAGGCCAGCTTCGCCATGATCGGCCTCGTCACCGGCGGTGTGCTCAACATCGTGCTGGACCCCGTCTTCATCTTCGGCCTCGGCATGGGGACCGGCGGCGCAGGCACGGCCACCGCCCTGAGCCAGAGCATCAGCTTCTGCATCCTGCTTTCCATGTTCCTGCGAGGCAAGACCGTCAGCCGATTCCGCATCACCCAGGTCACCCGCAGCGCCCGGGACTTCGGGCAGATCTTCTTCAACGGTGCGCCCAGCTTCGGCCGTCAGGGCCTGAACAGCATCGGCAGCATGCTGCTGAACGTCGCCGCCCGCAACTACGGCGACGCTGCCGTGGCCGGCATGAGCATCGTGTCCCGCATCTTCCAGTTCGTGCTGTCGGTGGCTATCGGCGTCGGACAGGGCCTGCAGCCTGTAGCGGCCTTCAACTACGGCGCCCGCCGCTTTGCTCGGGTGCGGAAAGCGGCCATTTTCACCATCTCGACGGCTTTCGTCTTTATGGCGGTGCTCAACTCCCTCTGCTGGTTCAACGCCGAGCCCCTCATCCGCCTCTTCCGCGATGACCCCGAGGTCACCGCCGTGGCTCTGCCCGCCCTGCGGTATCAGTGCGTCGCCATGTTCTTACAGCCCGTCATCATCGTGACGAATATGATGTTCCAGTCCATCGGCAAGTCGGGCCGGGCCACCTTCCTCGCCTGCTGCCGTCAGGGCGTCTGCTTCATCCCGCTCATCCTCACCCTGCCCCGCATCTGGGGCCTGAGCGGCATTGAGCTGTGCCAGCCCATCGCCGATGGCCTCACCTTCTGCATCTCGGTGCCTTTCCTGCTGCCCTTCCTGAAGGAATTGAAGGAACAGGGAGACGAAGAATAAGCTTGTCATAAAACTGTAACCAGGCTCGGCCACATTTTTGCAATGAAATGTCCGGGTCTTTCGTATATACTATAGATGGGAACGTCAAATTCTGGGAGACTGTGAGGTGTTTCTATGAAGACCACTCTGCTTCGACTCAGCCGCCGCGCCGCCTGCCTCGTGCTGGCGGGCGGGCTGCTGACGAGCTGTTCGCTGCTGCCTGCGGCGTCGCCCCGGCACGAGGGGACGGCGGCATCGCAGGCTCCGCAGTATTACAGCGACGCATGGCTCAGCGACGACTCGCTCCACTACGTCTACTCTTACGTCGGGAACGGCGGCGGCACCATCCTCCGGGGCGGCAGGGTGCTCTACAAAGCCAGCAGCTCCGACAGCATCCAGCTGCTGAAGGACACCCTCACCGGCGAGACGGGCCACTATCTCGTGGCCCACTCCACTCCCGGCACAGAGGAGCGCACTTCCACCCTTTACGACGCCGACGGCAATGCCGTCATGACCTTTCCCTATGCGGTGAACGCCACCCTCTCGGGCGGGCTGCTCATCCTGCGGGACGACGCTGACGTCTGGGCCTTCGAGAACGGCACCACCGGCGGCACTCGGGTGTACGACCTCGCCACAGGCGCCCAGCTTCCCGTACCCGAAACAGCGCTCGACTGTCTTGTGGTGGACGAGGGCGGCCAGCGCCTCATCTTCAACTGCTACGACCTGCCCGAGGGCCTTACTTACGCCTACGACGACCCCGACCAGCCGCTCCACCAGTACGTCCTCATCACCGACCGGGAGGGCAATGTGCTGATGCGGGAGGACGGCTGCACAGCCAGCTCCCTCGCATCGTATCGCGGCGGCTTTGCCGACTGGCTCGATTTGAGCTGGTTCCGCGGCTCAGACTGGGGCATCGCCCGCGAAGCCCTCTACAACGTCACCACCGGCGAACTGCTCACCGGCGAAGAGGACAGCGCCGTCTCGGCCTGCGGCGTGGGCGTCGCCTGCCTCCAGAGCCGTCAGGACAGCCGCTCCGTCCTCTACGATCTGAACGGCAGCGAGGCCGTGGAGCTGGGCCGCTTCGACTGGGCCGTAAACACTTACACCCCCGGCTGCGTCGTCCTCTCCGGCAGCGATGACCCGGACAGCCCCTACACCCTCATCGACCTCGCCAGCGGCGAGAGCATCGGCGTCCAGCGAAGAGACACGGACTACCGCTCCGGCAACGTCGCTGTGCTGACGACGGACAACATCCTCAAGGTCTACGACGGCACCACCGGCGCGCTGCTGACCGACGTGGAGGCAGCGCCCGTAGAAGAAGCACAGTACATCAGCGTGACGGCCCTGCCCGACGGCTACGCCCTGCTGCAGTACGACGACGAAAACTACAACACCATCGCCATCCAGACCTACGGCGGAGAGGGTCTGCTCTGGTCGTCCGCCGGTGAGGCCCAGCAGTACACCTACGCTTCCTACCTCACCAGCACCGCCAGCGGCCCTCTGCTCACAGCCTGCCGGGACAACCGTGACGGCAGCAGCCTCTACGATGTGCTGGACATGGAGGGCAATCTGCTTCTCCGCCGCCTCGGCAGCTGTTACAGCCCGGACGACCTGCCCGACGACTGCTTTATCGCGCGGCAGGGCTTCGACTACGGCCTGATGGACTCCACCGGCCAGTGGCTCTACCGCGAAAGCATCTTCTCCTCCCCCAGCGACGACGCTGGCGGGGGCTACCTGTACTGACACGGAGGATTTTGATATGAAAGAGATGATCTCCCGCCGCAGCTTCCTGCACGTGATGGGCCTCGGCTTCGGGGCGGCGATGCTCACCGCCTGCAAGACCGGCACTACGGACTCCCCCGCCGACTCTCCGGCAGCGTCCGTCCCCGACCCGGACACGCCCGTCCCCTTCCTGACCGAGGACGAGTTCCCCCGCCTCGACGGCTCCACGGCCTGTATCCCCCTGATGGCCCAGATG
This sequence comes from Faecalibacterium longum, assembly GCF_040094125.1. NCBI lineage: Bacteria > Bacillati > Bacillota > Clostridia > Eubacteriales > Oscillospiraceae > Faecalibacterium > Faecalibacterium longum. The sequence continues at coordinate 18,991 of NZ_JBBNIH010000111.1, read as the reverse complement.
AAGGCTGATGTCACCGGCATGGACCTTCTCGAGGCCCAGACCAGCATCACCGTCAGCACCACGGCCTATGCGTGGGAGACCTTCGGCCTCTGGTCCCGCAGCGACAGCGAGGACTACGGCGCACAGCTGCTCATCGTCTACGAGGCCCCCGAGTACGTCAAGGAAGAGCTGGCCGAGGCCGACGCAAAGCTCGAACAGAAAGCCATTGGCCGGGACGCGCTGGTGTTCATCGTCAACGAAGAGAATCCCGTCCAGAGCCTGACCCAGCAGCAGCTGCGGGATATTTATGCGGGCCGCATCACCAGCTGGAAGGATGTGGGCGGCGCGGACTCCCCCATCGTGGCGTTCCAGCGGGGCGTGGACTCGGGCAGTCAGACCCTCTTCAAAAAGCTGCTCATCGACAAGGGCGACGGCCAGCTGATGGCCGCGCCCACCGAGCTTGCCCCCGCCGACATGGGCGGCCTCGTGGACAGCATCGCCGAGTACAACAACTCTGCCAACGCCATCGGCTTTTCGGTCTACTACTACATCGACCAGATGTACTCGAAGCCTGGCCTCCGCCTGCTGGCCGTGGATGGCGTGACCCCCGGCAATGACACCATCGCCGATGAGAGCTACCCGCTCTGCAACGAGTTCTACGCAGTCGTCCACGCGGACGCCGCCCCCGACAGCCCCCAGCGGAAGGTCTACGACTGGCTGGACACCGACGAGGGACGCAGGTGCATCGAGAAGGCGGGGTATGTAGCAGTGGATTAAACCTCTCCGTCATCGCTGCGCGATGCCACCTCCCCTACCGAGGGGAGGCCTTGGCATTTCGTGAAGCTTCGCCTCTTCGCCAGAGGCTCCCCTACCAGGGGCAACGGCGACGACCGCCGCCAGCGGCGGAAACAGGGAGTCGCCGTTGGGGCCGCGGCCAGCAGGATGCAAGCGGCAGCGCAGCAGACGCTGGGAGCCGCAACCCGGCCTTGTCTGCGAAGCAGACTGAGAGGTTGTACAAAGGACAGCCTGCCAATTATACAAAAGCGTCCTCGGGATTTTTTCCGAGGACGCTTGCTTTTTATTACACCACCAAACACCACAGCGGCGTCGTGATGAGCGACAGCACCGTGGAGATGGCCGTACACTTGCTGGCGAAGGTGGAGTCTGCTCCGTACTTCTCGGCGAGGATGGTGGTGGTGCCGCCCATCGGCATACCGGCCAGAACGACGGCCACGCCGGTGGCCAGCTGGCCCACATGGGCCGCACGGCATCCCACCAGCACCACCAGCGGCATCAGGAAGAGCCGGATGATGCAGTAGATGATTGCGTCCTTGTCCAGCAGCGGGTGAAGGTCGCGGCTGCCGATGATGGCCCCGATGAGGAACATCGACATGGTCATGTTGCAGCTGCTGGTACACTGGACGGCCTTGCCGAGGAAGGTGGGCAGCTGCCACTGGGTCAGCATGATGACCATGCCCACGAACACCGACGCGATGCAGGGGTGGGTGATGGTCTTGCGGAGCACTGCGAGGCGGTGCTTTTTCTTTTCCTCGGGCGTGGCGGGGGCGGCGTCCTGCATGAAGTAGGACACCCCCACCGACCACATCACGATGCGCTGGGGGATGAGGTAGAACGACGTCAGCAGCAGCCCCACCCCGCCGAAGAGTCCCTCCGCCAGCGGGCTTCCGAGGAAGCCCGCGTTGGAGCAGACCGTGCCGTACTGCATGACGGCCTTCCGCGCGAAGGGGTAGCGGTTGTAGCACACCGCGCAGACGACGCCGTAGAGCACCTGCAATAAAATCGACAGGATGAGGATGTCCCGGGTGCTGCGGAAAATTTCCGCGTTGAACTCGATGCGGAACGACTGGATGATGTTTGCAGGCAGGATGATGAAGAGCAGCAGGTCGGTCAGACAGGCGCGGCCCTGGTCGGTGATGAGCTTTTTCTTTGCCAGAAAAACGCCGATGGCCAGCAGAAGCATCATCTGCGCCTGCAGGTCCAGCATGGTGGAAAATTCGGGCATGGTATCCCCTTTCATTTGGACGTTCTTTGCTTAGCTGAACCAATTATAATCGCGTGATGAGCTGATTTCAATACCCGCACCCCGCCGGGCGGCATGATTTTTCTGCATACCTTGCAGAAAAAGAGGCCAAGACCCATTCTGTCAGGTCTTGGCCTCTTTCCTGTTTCCTTTATAGGCCGAACAAATCGGCGTGTGTGCCGGTACGGTACAAATACAACTCCGTATCTGTCTGGTAATAGATCAGCAGCCAATCAGATTTTCAACCGGCCCGTTGTAGGTATGACCACCGCCGTTGTCCAGTTCTTCAAAGGCTTCCAGCGTGTCGGCATTCGGTGTTTCACTTTCATCCGGAATAGCAGCCCCCTGCAAGTAGGCAATAATATACGGCAGCTTGTTTTCCGGCACTTGGTCAATCAAGCTCTTCGCCAATTCTCTTGTACTCATAACACACCCATCCTTTCGTGTAAAGTTTCAGGCTTATAAGTATTATAGCACTTTTTTCTTTATTGAACAGTCCTGCGTACCTTTTCCCAAAAAGCAAAAGCCCCACGACACACGCCGCTTTTCAGCGGTATATCGTAGGACTTTTTGGAGCTGGTGACAGGAGTTGAACCTGCAACCCACTGATTACAAATCAGTTGCGCTGCCATTGCGCCACACCAGCGAGTATCGTTTGCACAGGGTACTTTAGTAGAATACCAGAAACCTCCCCGCTTGTCAATATCTTTGTCTGCCCCCCGGCCCCGCTGTCGGCCCATGCAGCGCTGTCGTCAGGGCGTTTCAAGACATCCGCGAGGCGATTCACGCACAAAAAACGGCGATTCACGCAGATTTGTTCACATTATGGCCGGAATGTGGTAGAATAAATCAGATTCAACATTTATGCTTCTTCCACAAGCTCCTGCCGCTTTGTTGGGAGCTTCTGTGCAAAACTCACACTTTTCAGAGGAGGTTTCTACTATGATCTCTTATCGCAAGCTCGCAATGCGCGTTCTGGGGCATCCGCTGCGGGTGCCGACACCCCCCCCCGGCCCACGTCCCACCGGGTGACGGCGCTGGCGCTGACAGCCGCAATGGTGGCCGGCATGGCCGCACCGGCGTATGCGGATGTCTATTACATAGGCGATGGTAACATCACCATCACCAAAGACGAAAGCGGCACCTATGTCAAGCACTCGGGAAATGATACTGCTACAAAGGACAACGACGGCAAGATCGTCATCAAGGGCGGCAAGCGCTCAGAGGATACCCCCGCCCCCGGCGGCGGCTCTTCTGAAGGCACCACCCCCGCAAAGTCTCCCGCCAAATCCATGTCGGCCACGCCCCCATCAGAAGACAGCGAAAACAATGACATGGTCTACCTCGGCGACACCAAGGGCAGCGGCGAGGAAAACAAGAACCAGACCAACAACAACACCACCACCGGCGGCGAGGAAAACAAGAACCAGCCCAGCAGCACCACCGGCGGCGAGGAAAACAAGAACCAGCCCAACAACACCACCGGCAACGAGGAAAACGAGAACCAAACCGGCGGCACCACCGGCGGCGAGGAAAACGAGAATCAGACCGGCGGCACCACCGGCGGCGAGGAAAACGAGAACCAGCCCAGCGGCACCACCGGCGGCGAGGAAAACGAGAACCAGCCCAGCGGCACCACCGGCAACGAGGAAAACGAGAACCAGACCGGCGACAGCCCTGTGCTGGGAAGCCAGCTCACGTACACCGGCGCATCCCTCAATGTCGCCGACGCCAATGACGACGAAGAGACCCGGGACGAATCGACCACGGTCTTGAAGCGTGCTGCGGAAAACTTCAAGAACACAGCCGAAAACGTCACCAACTACGTCATCAAAATCATCAACAAAGCCACAGGCAATGACAACACCCTCAACGTGACGCTGGAGAATGTCAACATCGATGTCAGCCGCGAGTACAAGGACGCCGCCCTCAGCGTCGAGGGCGAGGGCAACACGAAAATCACGCTCGTGGGCAGAAATACTCTCACCAGCGGCAACTACCATGCCGGCCTCGAGCACAACGAAAAGAGCGATGGTGGCAAGGACACCGGCACACTGACCATCACATCCGGAAATACCGATGGCAACAACACCGGCAGCCTGACTGCCACAGGCGCCGGTTGCGCTGCTGGCATCGGCAGCGTCTGGAACACCGGCAACTATAGCGACAGTGGCGCCGGCGACATTGAGATAACAGGCGGCGACATCACCGCCATCGGCGCCTCCGATGGTGCCGGCATCGGCAGCGGTTGCAAAGCTACCGGCAAAACCAATATCACCATCAGCGGCACTGCCAAAATCGAGGCGCAGACCGAGCAGGGCGGCGCCGGCATCGGCAGCGGCGCGAACTCCTCCGGCACTACCACCGTCAACATCACCAGCGGCACCGTAAAAGCCCAGGGCGGCGACTATGGTGCCGGCATCGGCGGCGGTGACAACAGCAGAAATACCAATATCACCATCTCTGGCGGCACCATCGAGGAGGCCGTGGGTGGCAGCACCGGCGACGGCATCGGCGGCGGCAACAATAGCAGTAATATTACCGTCACGATTCAGGGCGGCACCATCAAAAAAGCGCAGGGCGGCAAAGGCAACTTTTACGCCGGCCACGGCATCCACAGCGACAGCACCCTGAACATCTCCGGCGGCACCATCGAAAACGCGCAGGGCGGCAACGGCAAATATTACGGCGGCCACGGCATCTACAGCGACAGCACCCTGAACATCTCCGGCAAGGCCTTCATCCAGAACGCCAAGGGCGGCGACGGCGGCACCGAAGGCGGCAGCGGCATCCGCAGCGACAGCACCCTGGACATCTCCGATCAGGCCTCCATCCAGAAAGCCACCGGCGGCGAAAGCCAATCTACCGGCGGCAGCGGCATCTACAACCACGGCAAGCTCACCATCTCCGGCGGCACCATCGGAACCGCACAGGGCGGCGAAGGCAAGAGCAGCGGCAGCGGCAACGGCGGCCACGGCATCTATAGCAAGACCATGGAGATCCTTGGCGGTATCATCCAAAAAGCCATCGGCGGCAATGCCAACGGGAACACCTGCACCGGCGGTAGCGGCATCCACAGCGACGGTACTCTCACCATCTCCGGCGGCGAGATACAGCAGGCTACCGGCGGCGACAGCACCGGCATCAGTGGCAAAGGCGGCACCGGCATCCGCGGCGATCAAGTTGTGAAAATTTCGGGCGGCGCCATCGGGTCTGCCAAGGGCGGCAGCGGCGACAGCGGCGGCGCGGGCATCGGCACGGGCGCAAAACCCGCCTTCGCTACCGAGATCAACATCTCCGGCGGCACCATCACCGAGGCCACCGGCGGCGCAGGCATCGGCAGCGGCTCGAACTCCTCCACGGCTACCACCATCAACATCATCGGCGGCACCATTAAAAATGCCACGGGTACGGATGGCGGCGCGGGCATCGGCGGCGGCAAAAACTCTTCCGGCGCGGCCAATGTCAACATCTCCAGCGGCGAGGTCCACGCTTCCACCGGCTCCGGCAATGGCGGCGCAGCTATCGGCGGTGGCAAAAACTCTTCCGGCGAGACCAAGGTCAACATCACTGGCGGCAAGGTCAACGCTTCCACCGGCTACGGCAATGGCGGTGCCGGCATCGGCAGCGGCAAACAGTCTAAGGGCAAAACCAAAATCGACATCTCCGGAGATGCGCTCGTGTCCGCAGGTAGCAGCGGCGGCGCAGCCATCGGTTCGGGCAAATCCTCCACCGGCGAGACGACCATCAACATCCACGATACGACAGCCGGAAAGGGTGTCAAAAGTGCTTTTGCCTACGTCGGTGCCGGCATCGGCAGCGGCGAAAGCGCCAAGGGCGAAACTCACGTCACCATCAGCAACGCGTCTGTGAGCACTCTGGAGTCCTCCAATGCTTCTTACACTAATGCCTCGGGCGCAGGCATCGGCACCGGCTACGGCTCTCAGAGCAACGCCGACATCACGATAGAACGCAACAGTACAGTAAATGCCGTCGGCGGCAGCGGCGCAGCCATCGGCAGCGGCAGTGAAGGAGACTACTCCAGTCCTCCTACAGATACGCCGGACACCTTCAAGACCATTATCCGTATCACCGACAGCAATGTCACAGCCTCCAGCGGCGAAAGTGCAGCCATCGGCAGCGGCAGCTATTCTACCAACGCCACGGAGATCCACATCAACGGCGGCAAAATCGAGGCTTCGAGTTATTCTGGTTCTGCCATCGGCAGCGGCGATAGCGCCAAGGGCAAGACCGGCATCTACATCACCGGCAGCAATGTCACAGCCTCGGCAGACATCGGCACAGGCATTGGTTCCGGTACCAGTTCTTCCGGAGAGACCACCATTGATATTTCCGGCGGCACCATTGAAAAGGCCACAGGCGGCGGCGACGGCTACGACGGCAGCGCGGGCATCGGTTCAGGCAGTCACTCCACCGGCTACACCCACATCACTCTCCACGACGGCGTGACCGTTAAGGCCACCGGCGGCGGTAATTCCTCCCTTGGCGGCGGTGGCGGCGCAGGCATCGGCAGCGGCAATAGAGCCAAGGGCAACACCGACATCCTCATCAAGGGTGCAACAAAAGTTACTGCCAAGGGCGGCTCCACCGCTGCGGGCATCGGCAGCGGCAACGGCAGCAACGGCAGCACCATCATCAACATCGAGGGCGGCACTATCACGGCTGAGGGCGGCGGCAAAGAGAACGGGTCCTGCCAGGCTTCCGGTGCCGGCATCGGCTCCGGCGGCAACGCCCTTAATAAGACCACCATCAACATCAAGGGCGGCGAAATCACGGCCACGGGCGGCGTCAGCCTTGACTCTCGCAATCACTCCGACAAGTGGCTCAGCGGCGCAGGCATCGGCTCCGGCTCCAACGTCTCCGGCGAGACCGAGATCAATATCTCCGGCGACAGCACCATCAAGAGCGCTTCGGGCGGCAAATACGGCGGCGCAGGCATCGGCAGCGGCAGCTACAGTGGCAGCAAAGACGACAGCAAGAAGGGCGCTGTCACCATCAACATCACCGGCGGCACCATCACCGAGGCCACGGGCGGCAGCGAGTATGTGCCCAGCTCTAAGCGCTGGTATAGCGGCGCGGGCATCGGCGCAGGCCTGAATGCCGGCACCACCACCATCAACATCAAGGACAACGCCCATATCGTCAGCGCCACGGGCGGCAAATACGGCGGCGCAGGCATCGGCAGCGGCAGCGGTGACACCAAAAACGACAGCAAGAAGGGCGCTGTCACCATCAACATCACCGACGGCACCATTGAAAAGGCCGAGGGCAAGGACGGCGGCGCCGGCATCGGTTCGGGCTATTACGGTCGCTCTTCCACGGTCAACATCTCCGGTAACGCCGAACTCAAAGACGTCAAGGGTGGCAATCTCGCTGCCGGCATCGGCTCAGGCTATGACTCCGGCAAGGTGGACGTCGTGATCGACGGCGGCACCATCAAAGCAACGGGCGGCGATTCCGCTGCCGGCATCGGCTCGGGCCATAATAGCCGCAGCAGCGTGATTATCAAGAGCGGCACGGTCAACGCCACCGGCAACGGCACCGGTGCCGGCATCGGCGGCAGCGACAACAACAACTCCAGCAGTATCACGATAACCGGCGGCACCATCATCGCCAACGGCACCGGCGAAGCCCCTGCCATCGGCGGCGGCAGCGTCTCCATCAGCAATGCCGACGCCCCGCTGGACATCACCGCAACCGCCCCCGACGCCGCCAATGCCATCCAAAGCAACGACGGCAAGACGCTGGACAAGGTCATCAGCCTCATGGAAAACGGCAGGTCGGGCCTCGTGAAGCTCGTAAAGAGCGGCACCACCAGCATCTCGCGGATCTTCCACAACGGTGTCTACGCGGACAGCCATTCCACTTCTCACTCCCCCGACCGCGTAACGCCCGAGATGAGTGAGGCAGAAAAGGCCAAGTACGGCGACATCGCTTCTGTCCACAACTGGAAAGTCAGCGACCGTCAGGAGCCGAACTGCGGCAAGGACGGCTACATCGAATACACCTGCATGGTGGACCACTGCGGCACCACGTTCCGTCACACTCTCCCCGCCACCGGCCAGCACACCTGGAACGAGGGTGTCGTCACGAAGGAGCCCACCTGCACTGAGCTGGGCGTGCGCACCTTCACCTGTACCGTCTGCCACAATACCCGGACTGAGGACATTGAGGCCCCCGGCCACGAGTACGGCGAGTGGGTCATTGACCGGGACGCTACCTGTGTCAAGGAAGGCTCCAAACACCGTGATTGCATCCGCAGCGACGCTACCCAGACCGAGAGCATCCCCGCCACCGGCCAGCATCAGTGGAAACTCCTCTCCACGACAGCGGCTACCTGCGGCCAGGACGGCACCGTCACCTACAAGTGCGCGGTCTGCGGCGATACGAAGACCGAAACGCTCAACGCCACCGGCCAGCACAGCTACGGCGCGGGCGTCGTGACCAAGGCCGCGACCTGCGCCGAGCCGGGCATCATGACCTATACCTGCGTCGTCTGCGGCGCTCCCAAGACCGAGAGCATCCCGGTGGATAAGAGCACCCACAAGTGGGATGCAGGCGTCGTCACGAAGGAGCCCACCTGCACTGCCGACGGCGTGCGGACCTTCACCTGTTCCGTCTGCGGCGATACCCGGACTGAGGCCATCAAGGCCCTCGGCCACGAGTACGGCGAGTGGGTCATCGACCGGGATGCTACCTGTGTCGAGGAAGGCTCCAAGCACCGTGATTGCATCCGCGGCGACGATACCCAGACTGAGGTCATCCCCGTCAGCAAGACCCACACCTTCGGCGAATGGGTCATCACCAAAGAGCCCACCTGCACCGAGAAGGGCGAGCGCCAGCGCAGCTGCACCATCAGCGGCTGTGTCGTCACTGAGACGGAGGAGCTGCCCGCCCTCGGCCATCAGTGGAGCGACTGGACGCCTGTCAAAGGCGACAGCAGCCGCGAGTACCGCATCTGCGAGGTCTGCAATGAGGTGGAGTACCGCGATGTCTCCCACAACAGCGACAGCAGCATCTCCACCGGTCTGCGTGTCCTCGACCCGGCTCAGGCCAATATCATCCAGAACGTCCAGCTGGTCCAGCTGAGCCAGATCAACCATACTCTCTACATTCATGTCGCTCAGGAGACGGCGTCCCTGCAGGGCGACCTTTCCGATTTGACCGACCTCCGCTCTGAGCGCATCGAGACCGTTGTCTTCTCCACTGAAAGCTGCACTTCTACCCTCTCCCTCTCCGATGTTGCAGCCCTCGGTGCGGGCAGCACACCTTTCACCCTCAGCCACAGCGGCTCCACCGCCACCTTCACCGTGGGCGGCGCAGACCACACCGCACTGCTGAGGTAAGCAGATCACCATCCTCCATTCCTTCCACATAACGACCAAGGCCCCCGCAGTTCTGTTCCAAACTGCGAGGGCCTTGGCGTTTTATTATGATAAAATCTTACTTCAGCTCCCGCTGTACGGCAGCGAAGTCCTCGAGGGTCAGGGCCTCGGGGCGGATGCGGGCGTCGAAGCCCGCCGCCTCGATGGCCGCGATGACCTTATCTTTCGGCAGGCCGAGGCCGCTGGCGATGGCGTTGGCGGCGGTCTTACGGCGCTGGCCGAAAGCGGCACGGATGAGGGCGAAGTAGCCGTCCTCGTCCTCCACCTGTACGGCGGGAGTGGGGCGGATGTCCATCCGCACAACGGCGCTGGTGACCTTCGGGGCCGGGTAGAAGCTGCCCGGCGCGGCGGTGAACATCAGCTTTGAGGTGGCGTAGTAGCTCACGGCACAGCTGATGGCGCTGGACGCCCGGGTGCCGGGGGCAGCGGCCAGACGGTCGGCGGCCTCCTTCTGCACCATGACGGTGAGGTTCTGGATGGGCAGGCGGTCGCCCAGCAGCTTCATGACGATGGGGCTGGTGATGTAGTAGGGCAGGTTGGCGCAGACAGCCACCGGCATCCCGGGGAACTCCTCCTCGATGAGGGCGCGGAGGTCTACTTTCAGAACATCCTGCAATACCAGCTTGAAGTTCTCCACGCCCGCCATGGTCTCGGCCAGCAGGGGCGGCAGGCGCTCGTCCACCTCGATGGACACCACCTTGGCGGCGCGCTGGGCCAGCTCTTTGGTCAGCACGCCGATGCCGGGGCCGATCTCCAGCACGCCCCAGCTCTTATCGACGCCGCTGGCGTCCACGATCTTGGGCGGCAGGCCGGGATTGATGATGAAGTTCTGTCCAAAGCCCTTGGAGAGCGCGAAATCGTATTTTTCGCACAGGGTGCGGATAACGGAGAGGTCGGTCAGCTCCGGCATAGTGGTTTTCCTTTCTGTTTCTTGCTAAAACAGCAAAACCTCTCCGTCACGCCTGCAGCGTGCCACTGCCCGGGTTGCGGCTCCCAGCGTCTGCTTCGCTGTCGCTCACATCCTGCTGGCCGCGGCCCCAACAGCGACTCCCTGTTTCCGCCACTGGCAGCGGTCGTCGCCGTTGCTCCTATCGAGGGGAGGCCTTGGCATTCCGCAAAGCTTACTCTCTTCGCCAGAGGCTCCCCTCGGTAGGGGAGTTGTCTGCGAAGCAGACTGAGAGGTTGAGCTATTTACACGACTAAAGTTATTTTCAAGAAGTGTTTACTGCGCACTTGCAGCCTCCTGCTCCCCTTCTGCACCGGCCTCGGAGGAAGCCTCTGCCTCCCCTGCGGCCTCGCTGGAAGCGGTGCTCTCGGCTGCAGCCTCTTCGGAGGCCGCAGCCGAGTCGGCGGCGATGTCAGCGTCGTTCACGCCGCCCACGGTGGTGACGCCGGTGAGCTGCTGTGCGGTGCTGACGGCGCGCTGTATCTGCGGGTCCGTGTCGAGGGTGTAGTCATAGTAGCTGGCCTGCTCGTCGGCAGTCAGCGGGCGCTCCACGTCCACGGTCAGGCCGGTGCCGTCGAAGCAGGAGCCGTCGCCGCAAATGAGCTTTGCCACCGTGACCACGACAGCGCTGCCGTCCGAGAGGCGCTGGGGGCTGCTCTGGATGGTGCCTTTGCCCATCGTGGTGCTGCCCACGAGGCGGGTGCCGCACAGGGTGCGCAGGCTGGACGCAAAGAGTTCTGCCGCACTGGCGGTGTTCTCGTTCACGAGGCAGACGGTGGGCTGGCTGATGACCGAGTCGCCGGTGCTGCTGCCCAGCAGGGTACGGTTGCCTGCCTTATCCTCAGCGTAGGCCAGCACGCCTTCCGGCGCGACGAGTTCGATGCAGCTGATGGCGTCATCAAGGATGCCGCCGCCGTTGTCGCGCAGGTCGAAGATGAAGCTCTGGGCGCCGCTGGCGGTCAGGCTGCGGAGCGCAAAGTCCAGCTCACTGGGGGTGGAGTTGTCGAACTGCCAGATCTTGATATAGCCCACATTGCCCTGCACCAGCGCGGAATCGACGCTGTTGGCCGTAAAGCCGGAGTGGGTCAGATCGGCGGTGTGCTGGGCGTTCTCGCTGTCCAGCCAGCCTACATTGACGCTCGTGCCGCTCTCGCCCCGGAGTTTGTTCTGGACAGCCTCCACGCTGCCCAGACTTTTGATGTCTGCGCCGTCGATGGTGGTGATGTAATCGCCCCGCTGGAGGCCGGCCTCCTTGGCAGGAGACTCGTCATACACTTTGATGACCTTGGCGTAGCCGGACTGGTCGATGGCCAGCTCCACGCCGATGCCCATCAGCTTGCCGCTCTGGGCGTTGAGCAGGTCGGTGTAGGCCGAGGCGGTGTAGTAGCGGGCGTACTTGTCGCCGGTACCCAGCAGATAACCGGCAGTCAGACGGTCGTACAGCACGGTCTCGTCGATGTCGTAGTAGTCGTTGGCGCGCACGTAGCGGTCTACCTCGGCCACCTTGTTGTACATGCTCTCCTTTTCCTTCACGCTGGTGACGGTGTGGTCAAACAGCCGCATCGCCATCAGCATCGTGATGGAAAAAGTGACCGTCATTGCCAGAATGACGATGGTCACGGTCATCCCTACGGAAATTTTGCGGTTCATTCAGTGTCCTCCCCAGTTCAGACCAAAAACATCAGGATGACACTGCCCAGCACCGACAGCAGGAACACTCCTGCCAGAATCAGACAGCCCACCCGAAGGATACGCTTGCGTTTTTGCTCGTTCATTTCGCCTTGTGGCCTCCTTTGACCCCTCGACTTCAATTACAGTTGTGTTATCTTATCGGAATATAACCGCGGGGGTTGACCGCATTGGCCTTGGAGCCGCCCTTCCACACCTCGAGATGGAGGTGGTTGCCGGTAGAGTTGCCGGTGGAGCCCACATAGCCGATGAGGTCGCCCTGGTTGACATACTTGCCCGCCGACGTTGCCACCGAGCGCATATGGCCGTAGAGGGTGGAGTAGGCGTTGCCGTCTGTCATTTTGCCGTGATAGATGATGACATAGTTGCCGTAGCCGCCGCTGGACCAGCCGGCCACCTGCACATAGCCGCTGGCGGCTGCGTAGATGGGCGTGCCTGCGGGGGCGGCAAAGTCGGTGCCGGCGTGGAGTTTGTTGACGCCGGAGACCGGGTTTTTGCGCCAGCCGTACTCGCTGGAGATGCGGGTATAGCTCTTGAGCGGGCAGATAAAGCCGCTGAAGCTCAGCTGGGGCTTGCTGGCCGCTGCCGCTGCGATGAGCTTCTGGATCTCCTTCTTGACGGCCTCGTAGTTCATCTCGTCCGACTCGATGGCCGCCTGGGCGTTCTTCTGGGCCTGCTGGGCCTCAGCGGCGCTCAGACGGGCCTCCTTGACGCTGTTGTTGAGCTCGTTCTGCTTGGACTGCATCTGCTTGTTCTGGGCGTCCAGCTCAGCCTTTTTGTTCTGCAGCTGGGTGCGCTCCTCCACGAGCTGGGTGCGGTCGGCCACGAGGGCTTCCTTCGCAGCCTTCATGTTGTCGAGTATCTCGGTATCCTTCACCGAAATGTCCTGCATGACCTCATTGAAGGTCAGAAGCTCGTACAGATCGTTCACGGACCGGAGCATGGCGACGCTGCCGCCATCCCGCAGCTCCTGCATCGCGGCCATATGGCTCTTGAAATCGTCCCACTGGTCGGCGATCTCCTGCTCTTTCCGGGCGATCTCATTCTGCTTGGCGGTGATCTCCTGCTCTTTGACGCCGATGTTGTTCTGCACCTCGGAGATCTGGCTCTTGAGGACGCTGATCTGGCTCTGGAGCACCGAGACTTTTTCCTTCAGCTCAGACTCGAGGGCCTTGGCAGCAGCTTCCTTCTTTTTGGCGTCGTTCAGCTCCGTCTTATGCTGCTTGATGGACGCAGAGATCTTGTCCAGCTTGTTCTGCAGCGAGCTCATGCTGGTGGCCGCACTGGCCGGATAGACCGTCACGCTCAGCACGAGGCAGGCGGCGGCCAGAAAGGCGCAAGCGGCGCGCATCATGGCCGAATGGCCCGACGGCTTTGCGTGGCGGGGCGGATGGTGCAGGACAAAGCCTGCGGAATGCTTGTCGTGGTACACAGTAGGCCCTCCTTACACGTTCAGGTGCTTGCGGATGGAGAACATACTGCCCAGACCGCCCACCAGAGCGCCGCTCGCGAGGCTGTAGGTCAGGATGGTGGGCCAGACATTTTCCAGCGGCACCAGAGCCGTACCCATGAGCATCTGCCACAGGCCGCCCAGCGTGGGCGACAGCTGAACAATGTAGGCATAGCCGCCGATGGTGGCAGCTGCCGTCAGGATGCCGGAGAGCAGGCCCATGGTCAGGCCCTCGATGACGAAAGGCAGAGTGACGAGGGCGTTGGTAGCGCCGACATACTTCATGATCTCGATTTCACGGCGGCGGGCAAAGACGCTCAGCCGGATGGTAGTACCCACCGTGATGATGCTGACAGCCATCAGCACCAGCACCACACCGCGCCCGACCTTGGTGACGGCCTGCTGGATCTCCACGAAGGTCTTGGTCATCTCGATGGGAGCCGTGACGCTGTAGACGCCGCTGATGTTCTCGAACTGCTTGCTGATAGTCTCCATCTGGTTCAGATCAGACAGGGAGACGCGGTAATTAGCCTTGAAAGGGTTGTCGTTCTCGAACTCGTTCAGCAGGGCGGCATAGTCGGACATATACCCCTTGTACTGGTTGAGGACGTCTTCTTTGGACATATACTGCACCCGGCTCACACCTGCGGTGCCGCTGAGGGCATTGCCCACAGACTGGATGGTGGCGTCATCGGCCTCGGGGTCCACGTAGACCACCATCTCGTTCTGGCTGCCCAGATAACTCACCATGCTGTCCACATTGACTTCAATGAGGCTGGCGAAGATGTTCAGGGTCATGCAGACGCTGAGGGAGGCGATGCAGGCGATGGTCATGGCCCAGTGCTTGCCGAGGTTGCGCACGCCGCGCCGGGTGAGGAACCCAAACGTAGAGATTTTCATGCGTGTACCTCCTCGCCGAAGCTGGCCGGAACATCGGAGATGATGCGGCCCTGCTTCAGGGTGATGGTGCGGCGGTTGAAGCGGCGCACCAGTTCATGCTCGTGGGTGACGACAAGCACCGTGATGCCCATCTCGCTGACGCGTTCCAGCAGTTCCATCATCTCAAGGCTCATCTCGGGGTCGATGTTGCCGGTGGGCTCGTCCGCAATGACGAGGCGGGGGCTGTGGGCCAGAGCGCGGGCCACGGCCACGCGCTGCTGCTCACCGCCGGAGAGGAACTCGGGGTAGACCTTTGCCTTATCTTCCAGATGCACCAGCTCCAGCATGTAGTTGACGCGCTCTTTGATGTCTTTTTTGCCGATGTTGGTGACATGCATGGCAAACGCCACATTCTCGTAGACCGTCATGGTGGGGATGAGGCGGAAATCCTGGAAGATGATGCCCATCTGGCGGCGAAGGAAAGGCACTTTGCCCCGGCGCAGCCGGGCGACGTCCTTGCCGTCCACCATGACGCGGCCCTCGGTGGGCAGCTCTTCGCGGAGGATGAGCTTGAGCAGAGTGGACTTGCCGGCGCCGGAGTGGCCCACCAGAAAGACGAACTCGCCGTCGTCTACATGGAAGTCGATGTCCTCCAGAGCGGGAGTATCACTCCGTTTGTATATCTTGGTGACATGTTCAAAATCTATCATGAGTATCTTGCTCCTGAAAAGTTATTTGGCACAGAAGTTCCAGACCATTACAAAAGAAACCGGCCAGCATCGGGGTCGAGCGGCCGGTTTCGGCGTCCGCAGCCGGAGCGGCTGAGACGAAATATCAATATTTGGCCGGGTTGTTGGACAGGTACTTCTTGACCATGAGCGCTACCTTGAACACGATAGCGTCGTCGAACTCACGCAGATCCAGACCGGTCAGCTTTTTGATCTTTTCCAGACGATACACCAGCGTGTTGCGGTGGACGAACAGGCCGCGGCTGGTCTCGGAGACGTTCAGGTTGTTCTCGAAGAAGCGCTGGATGGTGAACAGGGTCTCCTGGTCCAGGCTCTCGATGCTGCCCTGCTTGAACACTTCGCGCAGGAACATCTCGCAGACCGTGGTGGGCAGCTGGTAAATAAGACGTGCGATGCCCAGATTGTCGTAGCGGATGATCTGCTTCTCGGTGTCGAACACCTTGCTGACCTCCATGGCGATCTGTGCTTCCTTAAAGGAAGTAGCCAGGTCCTTCACGTTGGCGATGGGGGTGCCGATGCCCACGACAGCCTTGATGTAATGCTCGCCGGACAGGGTGTCCACGATGCTGGCGGCCAGCTTCTCCATATCGGTGCGGTCGATGCCCTTGCGGATTTCCTTGACCAGGACGGTGTCCGTCTCGCTGATGTTGAAGACGAAGTCCTTCTGCTTGTCGGGGAACAGGCTGCTCACCACGTCGTAAGCGGAAATGTCGCCGCCGCTGGTGACGCGGACGATGAACACCACGCGGGAGACGTCGGTGGCAAAGTGGAGCTCACGGGCCTTGGCGTAGATGTCGCCGGGCAGGATGTTGTCCAGCACCACGTTCTTGATAAAGTTGGCTTTGTCGAACTTCTCGTCGTGATACTGCTTGATGCTTTGCAGGCTGATGGACAGCACAGCGGCAAACTGGCCCGCAGTCTCGTCCGCACCTTCCACAAAAACGGCATAATCGTTATGCTTTGCGCTGGAGAACTGCTGGTAGGTGTAGCCATCCCGCACGAAGCGGTCACCGGCCGTCAGACGCTCTGCCATAAAGCCCTCGCGCACCTCGCCGATCAGATTCAGCTCCGAGCAGGAGATGACAGCGCCGGTCTCATCCACCACGCCGACCACGCGGTCGATCGCGTCCTTCATCTGGTAGATCACGCTCTGAAATACTCTATTGGCCATAAATGGATACCCCTTTTCCTCTCTTGTGCAAACCGCAGGTGGGCGGGATTGTGATTTTTAACAATTTCGCCGCATTACATTTTATATTTTACACAAAAGAATTTACTTTTGCAACATATTTCACCAAAAAAAATTCTTCTTTCTTGTTGAAATTATCTTTCGGGGTCATTTTCGGGCCAAAAAGGGCCTTTCTGCGTGGTTCTGAGAGCTATTTTACCGGTAAAATGTGATACTTTTTTGAAAAACGGGTGAAAAGCAGTCCTTTATCCCGTGGTAATTTTCGCCACCTCGTCAGCTGTCAGCTCCCGCCACTGGCCCGGGGCAAGGCTCTCGTCCAGCGCAAGTCCGCCGATGGCGTCCCGGTGCAGGGCGTTGACGCCCGCACCGTAGACGCCGAACATCCGCTTGATTTGATGATACACGCCCTGCCTGAGCAGGACGCGGACCGTCAGCCCGTCGGGGGTGAGGGCGGACACTTCCGCCGGCGAAAGGGCCGTGCCGTCGGCAAGGGTGACGCCTGAGGCAAAGCCGGCCTTCATCTCTTCTGTCAGCGGGGTGTCGATGACGACGGTGTAGGTCTTGGAGACATGGCGCCTGGGCGCGAGGATGTCGTGGGCAAAGCCGCCGTCGTCCGTCAGCAGGACAAAACCGGTGCTGGTCTTGTCCAGCCGCCCGGCCGGGAACAGCTCCCGCCGGGGATAGGCATCCCCCACCAGATCCACGACCGTCGTGTCCCGCTTGTCGGTGGAGGCGCTGACGACGCCCTCGGGCTTGTTGAGCATAAGGTAGACGAACTGCCGGTAGGCCAGCGCCTTGCCGTCCACCGCCACGGCGTCAGCCTCTTTCAGCTGGGTGTCCCCTTTCTTGCAGACCGCGCCGTTGACCGTGACGCGGCCTTTCGCCAGCAGTGCCTTCGCCTCGCTCCGGGTGCATTGGGCCGTCTCGGCTAAATATTTATCGAGTCTCATGAAAACTCCTTCTGTGTGCAGAAAAGAGGCCGTTGCCTGCGGCAACAGCCTCTTTTCCTGTAAAATCACGTTTAGACGCTCAGGTTTGCGTGCTGTTCCACAGCATCCGGGTTGGCGTCAAAGATGGGCTTGAGGATGTGAGCAATGAACTCCTCCACCTGCTGGGGAGCGCGGCCCACAAAGTTCTCCGGCACAAGGCCCGCCGTGATCTCTTCCTTGGTCAGACCAAAGGCCGGGTCGGCGGCGATGCGGTCCACCATGTCGTTGGGCAGACCTTCTTCCTTGACCTGCTTGCCGGCGGCGATGGCGTGCTGGCGCAGACGCTCGTGGAGCTCCTGACGGTTGCCTCCCTTCTCCACGGCCTGCATCATGATGTTCTCGCTGGCCATGAAGGGCAGCTCGGCCATCAGGCGGCTGCGCACGACCTTCGGGTAGACCACGAGGCCGTCGGTGACGTTGAGCATGATGTTCAGGATGGCGTCGGTGGCGAGGAAGCCCTCAGCCATGGCAACGCGCTTGTTGGCGCTGTCGTCCAGCGTGCGCTCGAACCACTGCGTACCGGTGGTGAAGCTGGGGTTGAGCACATCCACCATCAGGTAGCGGCTCAAAGCGCAGATGCGCTCGCAGCGCATGGGGTTGCGCTTGTAGGGCATGGCGGAGGAACCGATCTGGTTCTTCTCAAACGGCTCTTCCATCTCCTTGAAGTTGGCCAGCAGGCGCAGGTCGGTGGCGAACTTCATGCAGCTCTGGCCGATGCCGGCCAGGGCGTTGAGGATGAAGGCATCCACCTTGCGGCTGTAGGTCTGGCCGGACACCGGGATGACGGCCTCGCTGTCGAAGCCCATCTCCTCAGCGATGGAAGCATCCACGGCGCGGATCTTGTCGGCGTCGCCCTTGAACAGCTCCATAAAGGAAGCCTGGGTGCCGGTGGTACCCTTGACGCCACGCAGCTGCAGGGTAGCCAGACGGTGGTCGATCTCGTTGAGGTCCATCACCAGCTCGTTGGCCCACAGGGTAGCGCGCTTGCCCACGGTGGTGGGCTGGGCGGGCTGGCAGTGGGTGTAGGCCATGCAGGGCATATCCTTATACTCCTCGGCGAACTTTGCCAGCTTTGCCAGCACGCCGATGAGCTTCTTGCGCACCAGCTCGAGGCCCTGACGCATCACGATGATGTCGGTGTTGTCGCCGACATAGCAGCTGGTGGCACCCAGATGGATGATGCCTGCTGCCTTGGGACACTGCTGGCCGTAGGCGTAGACATGGCTCATGACGTCGTGGCGCACCAGCTTCTCCCGCTCGATGGCGACTTCATAGTTGATGTCGTCCACATGAGTTTCCAGCTCGGCCACCATCTCGGGGGTGATATTGGTCAGTCCCTGCTTCATCTCGGCCCGGGCCAGCGCCACCCACAGGCGGCGCCAGGTGCGGAACTTGTTGTCGTCCGAGAAGATGTACTGCATCTCATCGGAGGCATAACGGGTGGAAAAAGGGCTGATATAACGGTCATGCTGAGACATTAGGATGTCCTCCTTGGGTAAGTTTTACGAAACCTCAACCTCTCAGTCTCGCTCCGCTCGACAGCTTCCCTACCGAGGGGAGCCTCTGGCGAAGAGAGAAAGCTTTACGAAATGCCAAAGCCTCCCCTCGTTAGGAGCAACAACGACGACCGCCGCCAGTGGCGGAAACAGGGAGTCGCTGTTGGGGCCGCGGCCA
>NZ_JBBNIH010000110.1:0-706 GCF_040094125.1 Faecalibacterium longum | reverse complement strand
GGGCGACCAGCAGGGCCATATACTGTGAAGAATCTCAAACCGGTGGAAGGAATGTTATACAGCTTCGAGTAGGCATGAGCCATCAACTCATTGGATTTCTTAGTGGCCGCATACAGAGATACCGGGTTATCAACCTTATCATCCGTACTGTAAGGCACTTTCTTATTACTGCCATAGACCGAAGAACTGGATGCATAAACCAGATGCTCCACCGGAGTATGGCCATCATCATAAGAATGGCGGCAGGCTTCCAGAATGTTATAGAAGCCAATCAGGTTTGCTTCCACATAGGCATCAGGATTTGTAATGGAATATCGAACGCCAGCCTGCGCGCCAAGGTTCACCACAATTTCCGGCTTATACTGCTCAAAGATAGATTTGATCACAGCCTTATCAGCCAGATTACCTTTTACGAAGCTGAAATTTTCAAACCGCTCCAGTTCCTTCAAACGTGCTTCTTTCAGGCGCACGTCATAGTAATTGTTCATGTTGTCCAGACCCACGACCTTAACCCCCTCCACCGTGGAGAGCAGCCGCTTCGCAAGGTTGGAGCCAATGAATCCCGCTACACCCGTGATAAAAACGCTCTTGTTTTTCAGATCAATTTTTGTTTTATTTTCCATCATAATTTTTCTTATCCTCCCTTGTTGAATCCCCCACTTATTTCATTATACGGCAACAAGCCTGTATACAGATTGCAGCCACA
>NZ_JBBNIH010000109.1:0-1210 GCF_040094125.1 Faecalibacterium longum | reverse complement strand
CGGTAGGGCTTCTTTTCAATGACGGACAACTGGTGCTCTAAGCAAATCAGGTCACTCAACCGCTGCACTGCCAACGCCGAAAAGAAAAAATCCCGGAACTTTCTGGTGCCATCCAGCGCTGTGGAGTTGAAGATCACATGACTGTGGATGTGCTGCCGGTCCGTGTGCGTTGCCACCACAAAGGCGTGCTTGCCCTTGGTAAAGCGCATTGCCAGTTCGTAGCCTACCTTGTTAGCCTCCTCTGCGGTGATCTCACCCGGACGAAAGGACTGCCGTATCTGATAAGCAATTACATCGCTTTTCTGTCTGCGTCCGGTGGCAAGGTCGTATTGCCGCTTGGACAGCATAAATTCTTCATCTGCGGTCAAGGGGCTGCACTCATAGCTGCTGACCAACTCTCCCTTGTTCGTTTTGTCAGGATTCTGTGCATAGTCCGTGCGGCTTTTCAGGCAGGCCGCAACCGACTTGCCCTTGTTCTTGTGCAGCGCAATCAACCGTGTTGCCGCCAGTGCCATCACCCCCCTTACAAAAAAGAAAATGCCGCACAATGGCGGCATAAAAATTTTATAATTCAGCAATCCAGCCACTGAACCATTCCACGGCTTCTACAATGACTGTTCCGGCGGTGATGAGCAGGAAGCAGCCAAACTCTGCCACCAGCAGAATCAAAAATTGCAGCCACTCCCGGCAGTACAGCGTATAAAGGCCGCAGCCGAAAATATACAGCATAGGCAGCGCCAGCACGATTGCCGACAGGTTCAGCGTCCATTTCAGCATCAGTGCAAGGAAAACCGTAAGCAGCCAAAACGGGAAAACAATCATCTTGATAACGAACCTCATATCCAGCACCTGCCTTTCGTCCCTATTATAAAGGTGTCAACGATTGCTTTGCAAGGATGTCACCCCTTATGTACCCCCGCAGCCCTCCAACTGCGGGGAAAAATTTTAGAGTTCTGCCAGCCGAGCGAGAATTTTTCTGCCAATGTCGATCAGCTCATCCAGCCTCTGCCGCAGGTCCTCCATGTCGGCGGCGTAGACTTTGCCGCACTCGTTGGCACGTTTGGCGTACTGGTTGAGGTTGTTGCTGCACATTTGAAGCAGATACGCCATGCGGCGCAGCTCCTTCAGGTCGAGGTACAACCGAATCGCCGCTTTTACCGCCCGGAGAACAGTCCGGGCAGACAGCTTGGTGGTGGAGATCATAATATTG
>NZ_JBBNIH010000108.1:0-3347 GCF_040094125.1 Faecalibacterium longum | reverse complement strand
TAGGCCGGGGGTTCGAGTCCCTTCCATCGCACCAGAAAATGCCGTGAAATCGAAAGATTTCATGGCTTTTTTGTTTTGTAAGCCATGAGTGCACGGTTTCTGCACGGTTTTTGCACGGTGGGTGTTATCCATGTCCGATTATGTAGGGCGCTGTATTGCATTGCAATCAGTGCCCTTTTTTGCATCAGGTGAGCAGTGCCAGGCGGAGCTTTGCCTTCATCTCCGGGTCGGCATCCTTGAGCAATTCCAAGAGAGCCGTCATGGAGATGGTGGGTTCGCCTGCGGCGGATACAGCCTGCGGGCTGGAGGTGTCGGGCTTGGCATAGAAGCCGCTTTCAAACTTCTTGCCCAGCTCCACACGGGAGGACTGCTGGATATGAGCGTAGGTGTTCACCAGCATATCCGCACTGGCGTGTCCTGTGGTCCCCTGCACCGCCTTGATGTCGCCGCCGGAGATCATCAACTGATAGGTGGCACTGGAATGCCGCAGCCCATGAAAGACGATGCGGGGAAACTCCGGGTGTGCGTCCTGCCATTTCAGGAACTTTTTGCGGATAAGCACCGGCTCCACCGCCAGACCGTTGGGGAGCCGCAGCAGCATCCTGCTGTTGCGGTACCGCTCCGGGTCGAGGGCTTCTTCCATTTTCAGCCGTTCCAGCCACTGCTTCAGTTCCTCCCGCAGGGCAGCGGTCATAAAGATGGTGCGGCAGGAGGCTTCGGTCTTGGTGTCTTTCAGGATGAGGGAGGTCTTGCTGCCCTCCAGCTTGTCCGGGAAGATGCGGAGGATGCAGCCCTTATCCACCTGTGCCAGTGTGTCCTTCTGCACCCGCTGCATGGAACGGTTGACGGTGAAGGTGCCCATGCCGTTGGCGGCATCAAAGTCGATGTCCTCCGGGGTCAGACCTGCCACCTCACCTTCTCGGAGTGCACCCACCAGCGTCAGGTGCACCGCCAGATGCAGGATGGGGTCCTCCATGCTGTCCAGCGCTGCCCGCATCTCCTCCACCTCCCAGATACTGCGCTCTTGGGTGGTCTTTTTGGGTGCTTCCACCGGGACGGGGCTTTTGATGAGGATGCCCCACTCCACCGCCAGCAGAAAGGAATTATGCAGCAGTTGGTGGACTTCATGGAGGGTAGTGCCGGAGAGGGTGCGCTTCTGCTGCTTGGGCGAGAGGTCTCGCCGCTTGCCGCCCACATACTGTCCACAAGGGGTCTTGCTCAGGGTGTCGTACAGGGCTTCGATGTGGTAAGGCCGCAGCTTTTGCATCTGCATCTCCCCGATATAGGGGATGATGAGGTTCTGGATGAGGGCCAGATTGGACTGGTAGGTCTTGGGTGCCCACTTGTGCTTGCTGCACTGCTTGGGTAGCCAGTCCATCAGGAACTCTGCCACCGTCACCGTGGACGGGATCAGAAAATTGCCTGTTGCCAGCTCATGCTCGATCTGCTTCTGGCGTTTGACCGCCTCCTCCTTGGTGGGAAAGCTCTCCCATTTGTCGCAGCTCTTGCCGTGCTCGTCCTGATAGGTGTAGCGGACGCTGTAAGAGCTGCCGCGTTTCGTGATATATGCCATAGATTTGCCTCCTTATCAAGCTGCCCGGTAGAGCCACGCATCGAAGCTGTCCTTCGGGATGCGGATGCTTCCGCCTGCCCGCAGGACACGGAACTCGGTGGTGCTGTTGCACAGGTTGTAGGCGGCACGCTGGCTGATGGCCAGCATCTGTGCGACTTCCTTTACCGTGTACACCAGCTTTGTGGTCTCAGGGCTGTTGGTCGGAGACTTGACGGCATTGGTTCGAGTGACCACCTCCATTGTAGCCGGATCAGAGTCCGACTGCAAGAACTTTTTCGTATAATCAGAAGATTTCACATTCTCGTACATTTTATTACACATAGGCATTGCTCCTTACTTATCGTGGCGCATCGCAGGCTCCTGCGTGCGGTTCTCATAGAATCGAATGACCTCCGGCGGGATGCTGTCCAGCGTTTTCAGGGCGGCTTCATAGTCCTGCCGCAGCTTGGCATCCTCCAGACGCTTCAAGACGCTCCCTTCCTTCGCTTTGTCCAGCGAGGCGGAGAGCGTCTTGTTCTTCTCTTTCAGTTTTTCGTTTTCGGCGGCGGTCTCCGTAAAGGCGACCTGATAGCGGTTCAGTTCGGTGCGCATTTTGGACACTGCCGGGATATAGCTGTCCAGCACCTTGCTGATCTCCGCCGCACGGCTCTTGCCGTTGAAGGGGGTGATGCCCACCAGCAGGGCATCCAGCTGCTCCTTCTGCTTGGTCAGCTGGGTCATCTCCTTGAAGATGCGGGGCGGGATGTGCTCCCGCCCGGTCTGGCTGGCACTTTCACCCCGTTCCAGCTCCGGGTACTGCTTGACCATGTGCTGCCAGAACTCGTCCTGCCACTTCACAAGGTTTTTGCGGTTGCCGATGATCTCCTTGGCGCTCAGTCGCCCGTCAGGGGTCAGTGGCACAAAGCAGAGGTGCAGGTGGGGCGTTTTCTCGTCCATGTGGACAACAGCAGAGAGAAAGGTATCCGGGCACTGTCTGCCCTCCAAAAATTTCAGGGCGTACGCAAAGTACGCCCTGATCTCCCGGTTGGTCTTATCCTTGAAAAACTCCGGGCTGGCGGTGACGAGAGCCTCTACCACCCGCACGCTGTCCTTGCGGACACGGCAATGAGCCGCCGTGATCATGCGGTCAGCTTCTTCCCGGTACCTGCCCTGCGGCTGCACCAGATGGAGGTTGTAGCGGCTCCGGCTCGTGTCGATATCCGGGTTGCTGGCGTACTGCTCCTTGGTGCGCTCGTTGTGGGCTTCGATGGGGCTGATGGCTGGCCCCTTGTACTTTTTGAATCTTAAAATGCCGTATTGGGCTTTCATAGATCACGCTCCTTCTTGAGGTGTACAAAAAATCTGTACGGACTTCAAATAACCCGTACGGTCTGTACGGCGTACAGAAATGCGAAATATAAACGATAACACGTTTTAATTTGTTTCAATTCGCTGTACAGGTGCGTACAAGTACAGACCGTACAGGTTGTACGAACTTCTTCCGTGAAAAAAATGGCACTTTTTACGGACAGGGGTGAACAAGCGGCTCAATGCCCACAAAACCCCGCACCCTGCGGCCACCGGGCAGGTAGATGTTGTTGGTGGCTTCAAGGTTATAGCGGCGGTCATTCTGACGCAGTTCCGCGCTGAAACGGATCGCCGATACGCTGTGGCAGGCGTTGTCCTCACACCACAGCTTGTAAATGTCGTAGAACTCTTTGGAGCTGATGGAGTAGTCCGCCTTGAAACGGAAGTAGCCCTCGGACTCCATGAAGTCGATGACATTGTTGCTGCT
>NZ_JBBNIH010000107.1:0-19414 GCF_040094125.1 Faecalibacterium longum | reverse complement strand
TGGTTCTCTTTTGGCACGCAAAAGAGAACTTAGCCCAGCGAAAAAGCGCTCTACCCCCGCGCCACCGGCGCGAGAAAACGCTCTCCGTCACATTAGAAATGCCCCTCAAAGTCCCCTTCGATTTCATAGGGCCAGCTGAGGATGCCGCCGAGGTCGTAGATATTGGTATAGCCCAGCGCATCCAGCTTCTGGACGGCATCAGCGCTGCGGCGGCCGGTGCGGCAGTAGACCAGCCAGGGTGCGTCCTTGTCGGGCAGCACCTCGGCAGCGCGGCTCATCACCTCACCCAGCGGCAGCAGCTTTGCGCCCGGGATATGGCCCACTGCGTACTCGTCCGGCTCCCGCACGTCCACAGCCTGTGCCTTTTTCGCGTCCAGCAGACGGATGGCGGCTGCGGGCTCGATCTTCTGTATCATAAGTGTCTCTCCTTATATCTCTTGTTGCATCATCTTATGATAACAGATATTTTTTGTTCTAGCAAGATGACTTTTCGATATTTCCGCGTCCGGAGCAAAAGGCAGGTTTTTTCACTTTCCAAAAGCGGGTAGTCGTGGTATACTGGAAGGCAAGCAAGGAGAGAACCGCTATGAAATTTTCCACCAAGAGCCGCTATGCGCTGCGGCTGATGGCCGAGCTGGCCCGCTACGCCCCGGGTTCTACCGTCTCGCTGAAGGAGATCAGCGAGCGCCAGCAGCTGAGCCTGAAATATCTGGAGCAGATCGTCACCCCGCTGGCCCGCGTAGGCCTCGTCAAGAGTGAGCGCGGCAGTCAGGGCGGCTACCGCCTGACCAAAGCCCCCGCCGACTACACCGCCGGTGAGATCCTGCGCGCCATTGAGGGCAGCGTTGCCCCCATCCCCTGCCTCGGCAGCGAGACCAACGAATGCCCCATGTCTGACCAGTGCTTCACTCTGCCTTTCTGGGCCGGGCTGGACGATGTGATCAACCAATACATCGACAGCGTCACCCTCGAGCAGCTGGCCCAGAGCCTGCCCGCCGTCAAAGAGGGCTGCGGCTGCTGCGGCACCAAGTCCTGATTTTTCCACCCCCGGGATTGACTCCGCGTCCAAAAAAAGGTATACTATCTAAGTATCACCGCCGGGGTGTTGCGCAGTTGGTAGCGCGCCTGCTTTGGGAGCAGGAGGCCGCGAGTTCGAGTCTCGCCACTCCGATAAAAGGAAAAACCGTGAAGAGCTGCAGGAACATCTGCGCTTTTTGCGGTTTTTTGTTCTGTATTTTTGCTTAAAAGCCGACTGGAATGCACATAAAAAGTGTGATATACTTATCTCACAAACTAACCAAAATCAGGAGGTATCCCGCCATGCCCAGACCCAAAGGAAGCAAGAATAAAGTCAAGACCACTAAAGTGACCGCCGACTTCGCCGCACAAATCGCAGCAAAGCAGGAAGAGAAAGCCGCCGTGGAAGCTGAGATCCTGAAAGTGGCTGCCAGCATCGAAGAGCTGAAGACCGACGTCAAGTCGCTGAACGCCGACCTGAAAGCCAAAAAGGCCTCTGTCAAGAAGCTCGACAAAGAAGTAGCCAAGCTGGAAGCCAGACAGGCCGCTGCCGCCCAGAAAGCCGCCGAGGCATCCAAGAAGGCCGAAGCCGAGGATGTGCTGAAAAAGCTCCTCGCCAGCGGTGTGAGCGCCGACGAAATTCTTGAGAAGCTGAAATAATATGATTCGTGACATCTGCAAAGACGAGCTTTTTCTCGCCCGAAAAGCCGCGCCTGCCCTGCCGGAAGACCTGCCCATCGCGCAGGACCTGCTGGAAACGCTCATCGCCCACAAAGACGGCTGCGTCGGCATGGCAGCGAACATGATAGGCGTCGCTAAACGCATCATCGCATTCGAGAGTGAGGACGGCTATCTCGTCATGTTCAACCCGGTCATCCTCAAAAAGTCCGGGCCGTATGAGACGGAGGAGGGCTGTCTCTCCCTCACCGGCACCCGAAAGACCAAACGCTGGCAGACCATCAAGGTGCAGTGGCAGAACGAAAAGTTCCAGCCCCGCATCAAGACCTTCTCAGGCTGGACAGCAGAGATCATCCAGCACGAGCTCGACCACTGCGACGGCATCATTATCTGAGACAACAAGCGGGAATGCTGCAAAACACAGCATCCCCGCTTGTTTGATTCCCTCTAAAATATCCAAAAGTTTCACGTTTTATCTATTGATTTCCTTTTTCAGGGATGGTATCCTTATCATCAGTCATTTCGACCCGATCCTCTGAAACAGGAGTTATTCTATGAAGAAAAAATTGATTTCCCGCATCGCTGCGGCAGTCGGGATGTGTGTTGCCGTTGCAGTTGCGATCCCTGCCGTCTCCGTACTCGATATGTTCCGCTCTGTGTCCATCGCTGCCGAGCCTTCTGACGTATCCAGTTCGTCCGAAGCCGCATCCGAGAGCGCCGACGCATGGGACCAGCTCTTGACCGACACCAGCAACAGTGAATTTGCCTCTGTCATCGAGCTCGTCGCAGAGGAAAAGGCCGCCTCGGAAGAAACCGCTGCTTCTGAGGAGGCCGTTGCTTCTGAAGAGGCCGCCGAAAGCGCCTCTGCATCCAGCACTTCTGCTGACAACAACTCTTCCAGTGCAGCTTCTTCCTCCAAGGCGGCATCCGAGGCATCCTCCACCAGGCAGACTGCTGCACAGGAGCCGACTGCCTCCCATCCGGCTGCTTCCTCGTCTTCCTCTTCCGCTCCCACCCCTCAGAACGAGTGTGACGCACAGCTTGCACAGTATCTTCTTCAGATGGAAAAGCTGCAGAAGAAGTTCCAGTCGCAACTCTATTCTGTCATCTGCGACGCCTACGATGAGTACATGGAGTACCCCGCCGAAAAGCACAGCCTCGGCCTGAAAGTCTCCATCGTTGTTTCCAAGGGCGGCAAGCTGACCTCCATGCAGAGCGCCTGCGACAAGGAATTCAATGCGCTGCTGTCGGAGATGCGCACCTGCCTGCGGGAGAATGGCCGCGACCAGTCCCTCGCTGACAATGCACAAAAGGCCTACGAGAGTTCCAAGGCTTCCATGGTCAAGGAACTGAAAAACGTGGTCTACAACACTGCCGTCGGAAACGGCAGCGGTGGCTCATGGATACAGTCCCATCGCAATATGGCCTGAGTGCACAAAGATGATACGACAAAAGCCCTGCGGCACGCCGCAGGGCTTTTCTGCTGTCTGATTTACTTAGGCTGTCGGCCGATATAGGCGAGGATGCCGCCGTCGGCGTACAAAATCTGACCGTTCACGAAGTCGGAGGCGTGGGAGGCCAGGAAGACGCAGGGGCCGACCATATCTTCCGGGTCGCCCCAGCGGCCCGCCGGGGTCTTGGCGGTGATGAACTGGTCGAAGGGGTGACGGCTGCCGTCGGGCTGGACCTCACGCAGCGGGGCGGTCTGGGCGGTGGCGATATAGCCCGGACCCATGCCGTTGCACTGGATGTTGTACTCGCCGTACTCGGAGGCGATGTTCTTGGTCAGCATCTTGAGGGCGCCCTTTGCGGCGGCGTAGGCAGAGACGGTCTCGCGGCCCAGCTCGCTCATCATGGAGCAGATGTTGATGATCTTGCCCTCGCGCTTTTCCATCATATCAGGCAGGACAGCCTTGGAGCAGTTGAACGCACCGCCCACATGGACGTCGATGACCCGCATGAAGTCGGCGTGGCTCATCTCGACCATCGGCACCCGCTTCATCAGGCCGGCGTTGTTGACCAGGATGTCCACCGGGCCGACCTCGGCCTTGATCTTCGCCACCATCGCGTTGACGGCGTCCTCATCGGAGACGTCTGCGGCATAGCCGTGAGCGTCAATGCCGGCGGCTTTATAAGCAGCCATTCCCTTCTCAAGGCTGGCCTCGGAAGAGCAGTTGAAGCAGATGGTGGCACCGCACTTGGCCATACCCTCTGCGATGGAGAAGCCGATGCCGTGCGCACCGCCGGTGACGAGGGCGACCTTGCCCTTCAAATCGAAAGCCGATAAATCCATTATATTCCTCCGTCAAAGTTAAATATTTAGCAAAACGCCCCGCATCGGTCTCCCGATGCGGGGCGTTGTATGGTGTACTTGTTTAGCGCAGGTCAGTGGTAGCGATGTTGTCCATGTCGTCAAACTCCATGTTCTCGCCGCCCATTGCCCAGATAAAGGTGTAATTGGAAGTGCCTACGCCGCTGTGGATGCTCCAGGAGGGGCTGATGACAGCGTCCTCGTTGTGCATCACGATGTGGCGGGTCTGCGTGGGCTCGCCGCACATGTGGAACACCACCTGCCCCTCGGGCAGTTCAAAGTAGGTGTAGATCTCCATCCGGCGCTCATGCGTGTGGCTGGGCATGGTGTTCCAGTTGGAGCCGGGCTCCAGCTCGGTCATGCCCATGCTCAGCTGGCAGGTCTTGAGCACGTCGGGGTGGATGAACTGATTGATGGTGCGCTTATTGCAGGTTTCGACGCTGCCCAGAGGACGGTGATTTGCATCAGCCATCTTGATGAGGCGGGTCTCGTAAGAGCAATGTGCCGGAGCGGAGACCATATAGAACTTTGCCGGATGCTCGGGGTCTGCGGAAGCAAACGTAACTTCCTTGGTACCCTGGGTGATATACAGGCAGTCCTTATAGCCCAGCTCGTACTTCACACCGTCGGCCACCACGATGCCCGTGGAGTCCTTGCCGATGTTGAACATACCGATCTCGCGGCGCTCGAGGAAATAGTGGGTGCCAAAGTTGGCCCAGACGTCGATGCCCTTGTCGATGGAGACCGTCTCGTGGACAGGCATACAGCCCAGCGTGACCATGCGGTCCACATGGCTGTAGACAGCCACGACTTCATCCGCCTTGTACAGGCCGGTGATGAGCATCTCGTCGCGCATCTCCTCGGTGGTGTAGCGCTTGAAGTCTTTCTGGTTGCAGGAATAACGGATATCCATAGCGGATCTCCTTTCCTGCTTAGCGCTGGATACGGCCGGAACCGTCGCCGCCAGCCAGCTTCTCGACCTCGGAGACAGTCATCATGTTGTAGTCGCCCTCGATGGTGTGCTTCAGAGCAGAAGCAGCAACAGCGAACTCAACAGCATCCTGAGTGCTCTTGCCGTTCAGCAGAGCGTAGATCAGGCCGCCGCCGAAGGAGTCACCGCCGCCAACGCGGTCGATGATCTTCAGCTCGTACTTCTTGGAGAAGCAGTACTCGTTGGAAGCGACATCGTACAGCATAGCGCTCCAGCCGTTCTCGGAAGCGTTGTGGCTCTCACGCAGGGTGATAGCGACCTTCTCGAAGTGGAACTTGTCAGCCAGCTGCTTGGCAACGCTCTTGTAGCCCTCAGCGTTCAGCTTGCCGCCGTAGATGTCGGTAGCCTCAGCCTCGATGCCGAACACGTCCTTAGCGTCCTCCTCGTTGGAGATGCAGACATCAACGTACTCGCACAGCTTGGTCATAGCCTCACGAGCCTGGTCACGGGTCCACAGCTTGCCGCGGTAGTTCAGGTCGCAGCTGATCTTCACGCCGTGAGCCTTAGCAGCCTTGCAGGCCTCCAGGCAGATCTCGACGACATTTGCGCCCAGAGCCGGGGTGATGCCGGTGAAGTGGAACCAATCGACACCCTCGAAGATCTTATCCCAGTCGAAATCGGAAGGCTGAGCCAGCTGGATCGCGCTGTTGGCACGGTCGTAGATGCAGACAGAGCCGCGCTGAGAAGCGCCCTTCTCGTTGTAGTAGATGCCGACACGGTCACCGCCGCGGGTGATCATGCTGGTATCGACGCCGTAGCGGCGCAGGCTGTTGACAGCGGCCTGGCCGATAGCGTGTGCGGGCAGCTTGGTGACGAAAGCTGCGTCCAGGCCGTAGTTGGCCAGAGAGACAGCGACGTTAGCCTCGCCGCCGCCGAAGGTGAACTCCAGGCTGTTGGCCTGAACGAAGCGCTCGTAGTTGAAGGGCTGCAGACGAACCATCAGCTCGCCAAAGGTAACGACTTTCATAGTGTTTCTCCTTTATGTTTGTATCATCGGATGATCCCGCCGCGGCGGGTCTTGACGGAAAATTCAGACTCAGGCCTGAACCAGGTGGAATGCGAAGCCGGCGATCTCGCCCTCCATGTAGCAGGCGACGGTCTTGCCGTTCTTGACATTCTTGCTGTCGAGGTCGAACTTCACGCCGCGCTGAGACAGGTGGTAGATAGCGCGATCGACGTTGTTGCAGCCGATGGCGATGTGGCCGTTGGTGCCGCGGCCCGGCTTCTTCATGATCTCAAACTCCTTGTTGCCCACGAAGATGCTGGAGTTGCCCGGAGTGACCTTCATGTTCAGCATGGTGGAGATGAGACCTGCGATCTTGGCAGCCTCTTCCTCGTTGCCGGTGTTGATGCCGACGTGGATGAGGTGCAGGCCCAGCATGGTGTCAACAGCTTCCTTGCTCTGAGCGGTGATCTTTGCCCAGTCGCCGGCCTTGATGACGTCGCTCTTGCACATCCAGGTGCCGCCGACAGCGAAGATCTGGTCATAGCCCAGGTAGTCGTTGACGTTCTTGGCGTTGACACCGCCGGTGCACATCCAGCGAGCGCCCTTCAGGGCAGCGCCGATGTTCTTCAGCATACCAACACCGCCGTTTGCCTCAGCGGGGAAGAACTTCAGAGCCTCGCAGCCCATGTTCATAGCCTGCTGCATCTCGCCTGCGGAAGCGGTGCCGGGCATCATGACGCCGCCCTTGTCGATGACGTGCTTGCAGACCTCGGGGTCGAAGCCGGGAGCAACGATGAAGGAAGCACCAGCAGCCATAGCGCGGTCAGCCTGCTCGCAGGTCAGGACAGTGCCGGCGCCCAGCAGCATCTCGGGCATCTCCTCGTGGATCTTGCGGATGCACTCCTCCGCACAAGCGGTGCGGAAGGTGACCTCAGCTGCGGGCAGACCGCCCTCAGTCAGAGCCTTGCACAGGGGCAGGGCCTCGTCTACGCTGTTAAAAGCAATAACAGGGATAATGCCGATCTGATAGACCTTTTCTACGATGGGATTCATAACGCATTTCTCCTTTTTAACATTTGCATGAACTCCTGCGGCTGAGGGCCCCGATGGGCATACCTTCCCCACCGCATATTCGTATCTTTAGTATAAACGAGAGCGGGCCGTTTGGTAATGCTCAACAAGCACAATGTTTTGCATAAGAGCTTGTATACATTGCACAAAAACGCCGAAGCTGTGCCTCTCAGAGCCCCAGACGGGCAAAAATCTCGGCCACACCGTCGTGGTCGTTGTCGTTTTCGCTGACGATGTCGGCCAATTTTCGGATGTGCTCCATGCCGTTTGCCATCACGGCGGCGACGCCTGCCTTTTCCAGCATGGCACGGTCATTCTCGCTGTCACCCACAGCCAGCGTGGCCTCGCGGGGGATGCCCAGATGGTCGGCCAGCGCCAGCAGACTCTCGCCCTTGTTTACTCCGGCGGCGGTGACTTCGATGTTGTCCGGCGACCCCTGCACCACCTCGACGCCCTCGATGGCCGTAAAGCGGGGCAGATACTGCTGCGCCTCTTTCACCGAGTGAAAGAACATGCAGAACTTCTCCACCTCGTGGGCGTGGCGGCTCATCCACTCACTCTGGTCCCGCAGGATGGTGAAGCGGCCATCGTTGGGCTGGATGGCCTCTGTCCCCTTCACCGCCGCCAGACGGGCGAACCGCTCGTCGAAAAAGCGCTGCTGCACCGTGTCGCGGAGAGCGCGCCCGTCGCTGAAGATGTTCAGCCCGCCGGGCAGGCCGTGGAACGCCTCGTAGACCTCCCGGGCCTTTTCCACCGGGAAGCACCGCCGGACGATGCACTCCGGCTGGCTCGTCTCATGCTCTGCGGCGTTGGCATACCGGCTGTAGACACAGCCCAGCGGGTCGCCGCCGAGATCCCAGACCGCCGCACCGTTGGAGGTGAGAGCATAATGCACCCAGGGCTGTTTCGCCACTACCGGCGGCAGGCTGGCCAGCGGGCGGCCTGTAGCCGGGATGACCACGACGCCCCGGTCAGACGCCTCGGACAGCACCTTCTGCGTGTAGGGCGAGACTTCGCCGTTGCTGTTGAGCAGGGTGCCGTCCAGATCGAGGGCCGCAAGAAGGATGGAGTGAGATGAAGTAGACATGAAAGCTCCTTTGCGCTTGTAAGTACACGTTTTCTGCCCCGGCACTCCGCCGGGACAGGCTGTCTTTATTCTATAACAGCAAATGGATTTGCGCAAGTCGGACAAGTGTGGTAAAATGTATCATCGTATGATAAAAATAAGGAGCTCTCCATGAAAACTTCTCTTTTTCGCGCACGGCCCCACCTGTGGTATCAGCTGTACTGGGTGGTCTACCTCATCTGGTTCTTCTGGCTGGACCTCACCGTCACCGACCCGAACTATATCATCCACAGCCCGCTGGACGACTTCATCCCCTTCAACGAGTGGTTCATCTTTCCTTACGGCAGCTGGTTCTTCCTGCTGGCGGGCGTCACGGCACTGCTCTGGTGGTTCGACACCGCCAGCTATGATAAGCTGTGCCTCATGATGTTCTCAGGCATGACCTTCTGCCTCATCCTCTATATGGTGCTGCCCAACGGCCTCGACATCCGCCCCACGGTGGAAGAAGTGGGCCGCAGCAACATCGCCATGACTCTGATGCAGCTCATCTGGAAAGCCGACGCTTCGGTGAACGTCTGCCCCTCCATCCACTGCCAGAGCTCGGCCTGTATGGCCATCGCCTTCTCGGGCAGCACGCTGGCGAAAGACCGCCCGTGGCTCAAAGTGCTGGCCTTCGGCTGGGCGGCGCTCATCTGCGCGTCCACCGTCTTTACCAAGCAGCACTCCATCATCGACGTCTTCTGCGGGCTGGCCGTGGCATTCATCTGGGTGCCGGTGCTCTATCTCCGTCCCCGGAAGCGTTGAACTTTTTGGTAAAATATACAGTTTTTTGTTGCCGCTGCTCTTGACGGCGCTGATGCCCGCGGTTACAATGGTGGTAGCTGATATATCACATTTCCGGGCATTGCCCGTTTCAGAAGGAGCGTGACTGCAATGGCATCACGAAGCGCACGGGAGGTCGCCTATGAGACCATCCGCAGCCGCATCATCACCATGGACCTCAAGCCCGGCGACGAGCTGAACGACCGGGAGCTGGCCCAGGAGCTGGGCATCAGCCGCACCCCCATGCGGGAAGCCCTCATCATGCTGAACATTGCCCACATGGTGGTCATCAAGCCCCAGAGCGGCACCCACGTGGCCCCCATCGACCTCAAGCTGATGGAGATGGAGCAGTTCGCCCGCTTCACGCTGGAAAAAGAGATCCTGAACCGCATCCGGGGCCGTCTGACTGCCGAGCAGGAAGCCGCCTACCGGCTCAATCTCGAGAGCTACCGCCAGCTGGAGCGCGACCCCGACGCCGAAAACCGGGAGACCCGGATGCTTGACCTCGACAATGCCTTCCACCGCCGGGCCTTCCAGCTCTGCGGCATGGAGGAGCACTTCGACCATATGCTCTCCACCTTCCAGCACATCGAGCGGCTGCGCAAGTTCAGCCTGCAGACCGAGGAGAACAAATCCGTCTGCGCGGCCCACACCCGCATCCTCGAAGCCGTCCTGCGCGGCTCCGAAGAAGACCTCAGCCGCGCCCTCAGCGACCACCTCAACCGCTACAAGCTCTCGGTGGAGCAGGCCCGCCAGCGCCACCCCGAGTATTTCACGGAAGGGACGGTCCGCCCGGTGGATTACCACATCTGAATCTGGCACAACACAAAAACGCCGCACAGCGTCTCAAAAATCGCTGTGCGGCGTTTTGTTATGCGTTATGGTTCAGAAGCTCAGACCTTCTCGATGGTGATGCTCCACTCGCTGGTCATGGCCTCATCGACGTCCAGCACCTCGTGCTTACCCTCTTCGTTGACA
This sequence comes from Faecalibacterium longum, assembly GCF_040094125.1. Lineage (NCBI taxonomy): Bacteria > Bacillati > Bacillota > Clostridia > Eubacteriales > Oscillospiraceae > Faecalibacterium > Faecalibacterium longum. The sequence continues at coordinate 9,534 of NZ_JBBNIH010000107.1, read as the reverse complement.
CTGTTGGCCCAGCCGTTCCAGGGCTCCATGCAGACGAAGTTCTCGGCATCCTGCTGCCAGAGCACGCCCTTGTCGAAGGTCTCGTCAGCATCCACAGTGACCTTGTGGCCGTTGCCCTTGTCGGTGAAGGTCATGGGGAACTGAACACCGGTCATCAGACGGATGGTGTTGTCTGCGCCCTCCTTGCGGGTGAGGGTGATCTTCTCGGGAGCGGCGGGCTGCTCACCCTTGGCGTTCTCGGAGCAGGTGGCGCACTTGATGTCGAAGTCCACGTTCTCCAGAGCGGAAGCCATGAAGTAGGGGTGGTAGCCGAAGCTGAAGGGCATCGGCTTGTCGCCCTCGTTGATGACGGTCAGGCTGATGGCGGCCTTGTTGCCCTCGAGGTTGTAGTTCACCAGCAGGGTGAAGTCGAACGGGTAGAGGAACTTGGTCAGCGGGGTGGATTCCAGAGCCAGCGTCACGCCGTCGGGGCCGACGCTCTCCACGTCCCATGCGCACAGGTCCGCGAAGCCATGGGTCTCCATGGGGTAAGCCTTGCCGTCAAAGTTGTGGACGCCGCCGTCGGGGTTGCCGCAGCTGGGGAAGAGCACCGGCACACCGAAGCGGGGGCGGTTGCACTCGGAGAAGTTGGGGCGGCGGGTCCAGATGTACTCGTCGCCGTCGAGGGTGAAGCCGGTGATCATACCGCCGCGCTCGGGGGTGATGGTCAGGCTGGTCTTTGCGGCAGGGTCGGTGATGACGTACTGCTCATAGCATGCACCGTTCTCGGTGACGTACTGGGTGGTGATCTGGTTCATAAATTTCAGTCCTCCGTATGTTTCTGTTTTTTCTGGTATTCCGCCAGTTTTTCAAAATAGTAATCAATGCCGTAGCGGATGAAGTATTTGATGATGCGGACCGCGATGCAGATGATCGCTGCATAAACAAGCAGTGCAAAAAACATTGCTCCATTGGCCCCTATTCTCATAAAATTCTCCTTTCGCAATGCACAAAAAGGCCGCCGTATCGCAAAAAGTGCGTACAGCAGCCTTTATTTTGGTCACAAAGATACACTCCAGACCCTTTCAAAGGCGGCTGTTTTGTGACACGCGATTCGCGGCTGTTGCCAACGTATTAAAAATACGCGAATCGCAGTTACAGCACGACGCCGTCCTTGAAGATGGAGATCTCGCGGAAGCCGTGCTTCTCGGCCTTGGTCTGCTCACCGCTGGCAACGCGGATGACCAGATCCAGCAGGTCTTTTGCGGCCTCGTCGATGGTCTTTTCGCCGTCTGCGATAACGCCGGTGTTGAAGTCGATCCAGCCCGACTTCTTCTCTGCCAGCGGGGTGTTGGTAGAGATCTTCAGGGTGGGAGCCGGAGCGGAGAACGGCGTGCCGCGGCCAGTGGAAAAGAGGATGAGGTGTGCGCCTGCGGCGGTCATGGCAGTGGCGGACACGAGGTCATTGCCGGGGCCGTAGAGCATATTCAGGCCCTTGGTGACGACGGGGTCGCCGTAGCCGATGACGTCCATGATGGGGGCGGTGCCGCCCTTCTGGACGCAGCCGCAGCTCTTGTCTTCCAGCGTGGTGATGCCGCCCTGCTTGTTGCCCGGAGAGGGATTGTCGTAAACGACCTCATTGTGGCTGATGAAGTACTCTTTGAAGCCGTTGATCATGTGCTCGGCCTTGACGAAGACATCGCGGTCGATGCAGCGGTCCATCAGGAAGCCCTCGGCGCCGAACATCTCCGGCACCTCGGTCAGGACGGTGGAGCCGCCCCGCTGGCCCATCATATCGGAGAAGCGGCCGATGGTGGGGTTGGCAGTGATGCCGGACAGGCCGTCAGAGCCGCCGCACTTCATGCCGACCACCAGCTCACTCACGGGGATGGGCTCACGCTTGAACTGGCCGGCGTAAGCAGCCAGCTCCTTCAGGATGTCGCGGGCAGCGGTGAACTCGTCGTCCACGTCCTGGCAGGTCAGGAACTTCACGCGGTCGTGGTCATACTCGCCCAGCTCTTCCACGAACTGGTCGTGCTGCAGGTTCTCGCAGCCCAGATGCAGCACCAGAACGGCAGCGGCATTGGGGTGGCGGACCAGAGCGGCCAGCAGCTTGCGGGTCTGCGCATGGTCATGACCGGTCTGGCTGCAGCCGAAGGGGTGGGTGAAGGTGTAGAGGCCCTCGATGGTACCGGTGACGAGGTCCTGATTGTCGGCCACCATCTTCTTGGCGATGTCGTTGACACAGCCGACGGTGGGGATGATCCAGATCTCGTTGCGGATGGCGGCGCGGCCATCCTTGCGGCGGAAGCCCATGAAGGTCTCGGGCTCCACCTTGGGCAGCGGGGCCAGATCGGGGGAGGGGTTATAGCTGTATTCTACCTCACCGGAGAGGTTGGTGTGGACATTGTGGGTGTGCATCCAGGTACCCGGCTCAGCGTCGGCGGTGGCGTGGCCGATGGGGAAGCCATACTTGATGACGTTCTCGCCGTTCTTGATGGGCTTGACAGCCATCTTATGGCCCTGAGGGATGTCCTCCAGCGCGGTAACGGCAAGGCCGTCCACCTCGACGAGGGTACCCTTGGCAATGGGATGCAGAGCGACAACGACGTTGTCGATGGGGCTGATATGGATCGCCTGCGGCATAGTTTTTCTCCTACTCTTTCATGAGAAGCTGTTTTCATAAGCATTGCACACCGCCCGAACGGCCTTTTTTGCTCGCATACTGCGTTGCTTTCCCTTGCAATCCGCCGAGGATTGCTGCGGAAAACCGCCTTGTCTGCGGGCAAAAATTCTCGTCGTTCGGCGCACCCTGCTTACGAAACCATCTTCTAAGCCAAAAGGGCTGCTGCCCAAAGCAGCAGCCCTTTTGTGCAAATTTTCAGCTTACAGGCAGCTCTTGTAAGCAGCCTCGGCACCCTCGGTGCGGATGAGCTCCAGGTCTGCCAGAACAGCGGCCTCGAGGCCCTCGATCTTGGTCAGGTCCTGATCCCACATCTGGGTGTTGGTCAGAACGGCGTTCACCAGCTGAGCAGCGGTGTCGTCCTTGTGTGCATAGTAGAAGTCCAGAGCCCATGCGTCATCCTGGATCTTGTAGGTGTTGCCCGCCGGGCGCTTGCAGATGAGGCCGTCAGCAGTGCGCTCCTGAATGTCGTTGGAGTAGAAAGCGATATAAGCAGCCAGAGACATGGTCAGGCACTTGGGCAGCTTCTTCTGCTCCTCGATATAAGTCAGGAAGGAAGGCATGTTGCGGGCCTTCCACTTGGAGGTGGAGTTCAGGGAGATGCTCATCAGCTCGTGGTTGATGAACGGGTTGTTGAAGCGGTCCTGCACAGCAGAAGCGAACTCCTCGAGGTCCTTCTTGTCCAGAGGCAGGGTGGGGATGACTTCCTCGTGCAGCATCTTGTTCATGAAGCCGCGGATGGTGTCGTTGTGCATGCAGTCACGCACGATGTCGAAGCCGGCCAGATATGCGCCCAGAACGAAACCGGTGTGAGCACCGTTCAGGATGCGGACCTTGCGCTTCTTGTAGGGGGTGACATCGGGGACGACCATGACGTTGACGCCGGCCTTCTTGAACGGCAGCTTGTCCTCCAGACCATCGGGGCCTTCGATGACCCAGACGCCGAAGACTTCGCCGACATCCAGAGCCTTATCGGTGTAGCCGTTGGCCTCTTCCAGAGCAGCCATCTCCTTCGGGTCACGGATGCGGCCCGGGACGATGCGGTCCACCAGAGTGGAGCAGAAGGTGTTGGCGTTGTTCATCCAGTCGATGAAGGCAGCGTCGAGGTTCCAGTCCTTCGCGTAGTTGTTGCAGCACTTCTGCAGCTCCTTGCCGTTGTTGTCGATGAGCTCGCAGGAGAGGATGATCAGACCCTTGTCAGCAGCGCCCTTGAAGGCGGTGTAACGCTCATAGAGTACGCGGGTCAGCTTTGCAGGGAAGCTGTTGGGAGGCACCTGGTCAAACTGGCTGTCGCCCTGCGTGTAGGCGATGCCGGCCTCAGTGGTGTTGGAGACGACGATCTCCAGGTCCTCAGAGCGGGCCAGAGCCAGCACTTCGTCCCACTTGCCCTCGGAGTAGGGGCAGACGCAGTCATGCACACAGGAGATGACGCGCTTTGCATCGACCTTCTGGCCCTTCTCGCTGCCGCGCAGGTACAGAGTGTACAGACCCTCCTGCTCGTTGATCCAGTCAGCCATCTGGGGGAAGTTTGCGATGGGCTGGACGAGCTTGACCTTGCCGTTGTAGCCAGCCTTCTCGTTGGCAATATCAAAGAAGTAATCCACGAATGCGCGCAGGAAGTTGCCCTCACCGAACTGCATCACCTTGACGGGTGCGTCCTTGAGGATATAACCGTTGTAGCCGGTGCTTTCCAGGACCTTGTAATTCAAAGTTTCCATTTGAGTGTCTCCTTTTATCAGATTGCTTTGCCTTTCACGGGGGGCAGCCTGAGCCGCGCCCTTCTCTGCCTCTATTTTATGCTGTTGTATACAAATAAGTCAAGTGCTTCTCAACAGTTTTTTGCCGGGAAAGGGGTCATTTTTATAAAAACCAGCGAATTGTACAAGTCCGCACGAGATTTTTGGGCAGTTTTTCAGTTGTATACATCGGCATTTTCCGGTATACTAAAAGCAGGAATGGCCTGTTTGCACGGAACAGGCCGATGCCCTACTATAAGAATGTTTCAAACTGTCATGACCATTGAAAAAAGGAGTTCTGACCATGAAAGCATTTATGGATAAGGAGTTCATGCTCCAGTCGCCCACCGCACAGCACCTGTATCACGCTTACGCTGAGGATATGCCCATCTGCGATTACCACTGCCACATTCCTCCCCGTGAGATCTACGAGAACCGCCGCTTCGACAACATCGCTCAGGTCTGGCTGGGCGGCCGCAACCCGGACGGCAGCTACTTCGGCGACCACTACAAGTGGCGCGTCATGCGCTCCAACGGCGTGCCTGAGGAGTACATCACCGGCGACAAGCCTGACCGCGAGCGCTTCCAGAAGTTCGCTGAGGCTCTGCCCATGGCCATCGGCAACCCGATGTACCACTGGACCAATCTGGAGCTGCACACCTTCTTCGGCTACGACGGCGTGCTGAACGGCGACACCGCTGAGGAAGTCTGGAACCTGTGCAACGACAAGCTCCAGCACGACCCCAAGCTGACCGTCCGCGGCCTCATCGAGCAGAGCAACGTGGCCTTCATCGGCACCACCGATGACCCCATCGACAGCCTCGAGTGGCACAAGAAGATCAAGGAAGACCCCACCATCAAGTTCACCGTGGCTCCTTCCTTCCGCCCCGACAAGGCCCTCAACATCAACAAGCCCGGCTTTGCTGAGTACATGGGCAAGCTGGCCGCTGCTGTCGGCAAGGAGAAGCTGGCCTGCATCAACTGCGTCACCAGCGCTCTGACCGACCGCATCGAGTTCTTCGCCGAGATGGGCTGCCGCGCTTCTGACCACGGTCTGGACTACATCCCCTACCGTGAGGCCACTAAGGAAGAGGTCAATGCCATCTACCAGAAGGTCATGGCCGGCGAGACCTGCACTCCGGAAGAGGCCGAGAAGTATCAGACCTACATCCTCATCCACCTGGGCAAGCAGTATCACCGCCTCGGCATCGCCATGCAGATCCACTACAACTGCCTGCGCGGCGTCAACCGCAAGATGAACACCCTGCTGGGACCCGACACCGGCTACGACATGATCAACACCGCTACCTGCGGCGGCGAGATCGCAGCTCTGCTGAGCGCCCTGAACGACACCGACGAGTGCCCCAAAACCATCATCTACAGCCTGAACCCCGGCGATGATGCTCAGATCGGCACCATCCTCGGCTGCTTCCAGAACAGCGAGATCCCGGGCAAGATCCAGCACGGCTCCGCATGGTGGTTCAATGACCACAAGATCGGCATGGAAGAGCAGATGTCCCGTCTGGCCAGCCTCGGCCTGCTGGGCAACTTCGTCGGTATGCTGACCGACAGCCGCAGCTTCCTGAGCTACACCCGCCACGATTACTTCCGCCGCATCCTCTGCAACCTCATCGGTCAGTGGGTCGAGGACGGCGAGTATCCCAACGACGAGAAGGCTCTGGAGAAGATCGTCAAGGGCATCTGCTTCGACAACGCAAAGCGCTACTTCAATCTGTAATCTCTCCTGAGTTACCCAAGACCTCCGCCGTCCACGGACTGCGGAGGTCTTTTTTGCCCGTAAATAAAACGCCCCCGCATCAGCCATTTCAGCCGATGCAGGGGCATTGCTATCTCTTTTGGGATTTACTTGTTATTGTCAGCGACCATCATCTTGCTGGCCTTGTAGATGTCGCCGCAGCCCAGCGTGATGACCAGATCGCCTTCCCGGGCGTTCTGCTTCACCCAGTCGGCAGCAGCCTCCAGACTGTCCACCAGCACCGAGCCGGGGATCTGAGCGGCCAGCTTTGCGCTGGTGATGGTGGGGTCGTTGGGCTCACGGCTGCCCATGATGGGGGTAATGACTGCCACATCGGGGATCTTGAGCACATCCACAAAGTCGTTGAACAGCATCTTGGTGCGGCTGTATGTAAACGGCTGGTGGACGGCGATGAGGCGCTTGTAGCCCAGTTCCTTGGCGGTGTTCAGGGTCGCACGCAGCTCGGTGGGGTGATGAGCGTAGTCATCCACCACCACAGCACCGTTGCACTCACCGTAGACCTCGAAACGGCGTCCTGCGCCCTTGAAGCTTGCGGCAGCGGCGGCGCACTGCTCCACGGTCAGGCCCGCAAAACGGCAGACCGCGCACATGGCCAGCGCATTGTAGATGTTGTGACGGCCCGGCACAGCCAGACGGATGTGGCCCGTCACCTTGCTCCACTCCTTCAAATCGAACTCGAAGAAGCCGGGCTTATACTCCTGCACATTGATGGCCTGATAATCGCCGTCGTTGTCGATGCCGAAGGTGCGCACACGGCGGTCAAGAGTGTACATGACGTCCATCGTGTTCTTGTCGTCGGCGTTGGCGAAGATCATGAACTGGGTCATCAGGGCAAAGCGCTTGAAGGCGAACTTCAGCTCACCCATGCTGCCGTAGTAGTCCAGATGGTCGTTGTCGATGTTCAGCACGACGGAGAGGTAGGGAGTCAGCTTCAGGAAGGTCTCGGAGAACTCGCAGGCTTCGATGACGATGTCATCGCCCTTGCCGGCCTTGCCGTAGCCGTGGATGAGGGGCAGCTTGCCGCCGATGACCGCAGAGGGATCGCGGCCTGCCAGCTCCAGAGCAGTGGTGATCATGGAGGTGGTCGTGGTCTTGCCATGGGTACCGGAGACGCAGATGCTCTGCTTGTACAGACGGCTCACATAGCCCAGCAGGACGCTGCGCTCCACCGTCGTGATGCCGTAGGAGGCTGCCGCATTCAGCTCCACATTGTCCTTTGCGATGGCGGCAGAGTAGACCACCAGGTCTGCACCGACGACATTATCGGCGCTGTGGCCCAGCGTGACCTTGACACCCATCTCCCGCTCGGAGCGGATGATACTGCCGTCCAGCACATCGCTGCCCGAAATGTCGTAGCCCTTTGCGGAGAGGATCTGGATGAGAGGATACATACCGCTGCCGCCGCAGCCGATGAAGTGTATCTTCTTCACATTATCCAGCAAATGCTGGGTGTAGTCGGTGTACATGAACATAGAAAGCAACCTCCAATAATATAAACGGCCGCTGGGCAGACCGTATCCATTCTAGTGACACATAGTATTATATAATTTTTGGAGCACAAAATAAACACTTCGGAGCGAATTTTCGGAAAGAACTATAAATTGACCGGCACTTTTGTGCTTTGTGTACAGAATCCGAGGCTTTACGAGATACTTTTTGACGCTTCATAAAAGATTTACATTTTACTCCGGATAAATAGATAACGATCTTGAGATTTTTGTGTTATAGTTATAAAGGAAATTTTGCTGCGGCAGCGCCTGCACCGACGTCGGCTGCTCCCGGCACGAAAAGAGGAGACACCTTTTGAACATCAAGATCACCGCCGACAGCACCTGTGATTTGTCCGAAGAGCTGCTGCGGCAATGGAACATTTCTCTGATGCCCATGCACATCCTGATGGGCGACGATACTTATCTGGACGGCGTCACCATTCATCCGGCTGACGTCTTTGCCCATGTGGATGCAGGCGGCCAGACCCCGAAATCCGCTGCCGCAAACCCCGTGGAGTACATCGATTTCTTCGAGCCCTTTGCCAAGGAGTATGACGCCGTCATCCACATCTCGGTCAGCGCCAAGCTTTCCTCCTGCTACCAGAACGCCTGCCTTGCCGCACAGGAATACGCCAACGTGTCCGTCATCGACAGCGAGAACATCTGCACCGGTCAGGGCTATCTTGTCCTTCGTGCCGCCAAGTGGGCTGCGGATGGCCTGACGGCCCGGAACATCTGTATGCGCCTCCAGAGCCTCGCCAACCGGGTCGAGCTGAGCTTTGTGCTCAACCAGCTCAACTACATGGCCAAGAGCGGGCGCTGCTCCGGCGTGCTGGCGTTCGGCGCCAACATTCTGGGCATCAAACCCAGCCTCGCCATCATCGACGGTGAGCTGAAGGTCGTCAGGAAGTACCGCGGCAGTCTGCCCATCTGCGTGGGCAAGTACATCACCGACCTGCTGGATGGCCGGGACGACATCGACAACAGCATGGTCTTTATCTCGTCCTGCCAGCCCAAACCCGGCTGCATGGAGGCCATCAAAGCCGGTCTGCGCAAATACGGCAAGTTTGAGAACATTATTGAGACCGACATCGGCACGACCATCGGCGGCTACTCCGGCCCCGGCACCATCGGCATCGTATTTGCGAATAAAGTTTAATCGGCATTCAACCAAAGCGGCCCTGCCATGTGGAGAATTCCACGGCAGGGCCGCTTTTTAGTTCCGAGAACACTTTTCCGCGTCGATGGCCAGCACGAACATCAGCACATACAGCGCATCCTCCGGATCTGCAATGTCCAGCACATAAGTATCCGTCCAGTGGAGCAGCTCCTTTGAGATCGCCGCCACCTTTTCCCCATCCGGCCCGGTGATGGTGTAGTCCCATTCCGTCCAGTCGCCTTCGATGTGCCAGCCGTTGAAGTCGATATTATACCGTGGTTTGAACCAGCCCCACGGTTCTTTTTTCAGGGTGCCGATGCAGTCGCTCCCCTCGTAAAGTTCGAATTGGGGCCACCAGGAAAAAATCTGCTCCCTCACGGTACCCAGCTCATGCTCCTCGCTGGCGTCGAATATTTTCAGGCAGTGTCCCCACGAGAGCTGCCCTTTCACGACATAGACCGTATTTTCGTTTTCGTCGTAAATGTCATAGCTGTCAAACCAGGTAAATGCACGCTGTTTGAATAAAAGCTTCATGCTGTCCTCCTTGGCATTCCTGCCGCATTGCAGACACCTTTATCCTATATACGATTGAGGACGGCATTTTCATGCAGGAACTGGGAAATTTTTTCATCGGCAAGAGCTTTGGACGAAAAAAGCAAAAAGAAAACGCTCCAAGATTTCTCTTAGAGCGTTTTGATCAAGTCGGCGAC
>NZ_JBBNIH010000106.1:0-36714 GCF_040094125.1 Faecalibacterium longum | reverse complement strand
GGCGGAATTGGCAGACGCGTTAGATTCAGGTTCTAATCGGGGCAACTCGGTGGAGGTTCAAGTCCTCTTATCCGCACCATGACGAATGTTCTTACAGCATTTAGCTGTCAAAGAACATTCGTCATTTTTTATTTGCTAAATAGCGACATCACAGGGGGCGTAGTTCACAACTACGCCTTTTCTTGTATTCACCGACACATCAGGTGTCGGCAAAGGAAGTGCGCTTGGAATCTCGATGGTGCCCACGCAGTTGTAGTGAATGCGGAGCCGCTGCTCCCATACACCGTTGACCTTTTCTGCATTGAACACTTCGATTTTTTCCACCAGTTCATTCAGCATCCGGGGTGTCAGCTTTTTTGCTCTGGTGTACTTGCGAACCAGACTGATGAACATATCCGTTGTCATGGTGCGGCTGCTCTGCTTTTCGATTTCGGAGCGGAGCTGTTTGATTTTCTCGGTCAGCTCCTTTTGCTCGTCCTCGTATCTCCGGGACATTCTGGAAAAGCGTTCGTCAGAGATTTTGCCGGAAACATTGTCCTCATAGATGCGCTCAAAGAGGCCGTCCAGTTCTTCATCACGGGCAAGGAGTGCTTTCAACTCTTTCTCTTTCAGCTTGCGGTCGGCTTCGTCCGCCTGCTGGGAGTGCCCGATAACAGCCTTCAAAAAGTCGTCCTCATAGAGGCTGGCAAACTTGGTCAGCCGCCGAATCTCGCCCAGCACCACTTCTTCCAGAAAGTCTACCCTGATGTAGTGGGTGGATTGGCAGGTGCCACGGTTGCCCTTGTAGTTGGAGCAGTTGAAATACTTGATTTCCGGGTTGCCCTGATTGAAGTGGAAGTGCAGATTGCAGCCGCAGTCTGCGCAGACAAGCAGGCCGGAGAACATATTGTGTTCTCCGTTGCTGGTACGACGTTTGCGCATCTTTCCGCGTTTCTGCTGTACCTGTTCAAATACGGCACGTTCAATAATGGGCTCGTGAACATCTTGGAACACTACCCAATTTTCCGGGTCGTTATGAATCCGCTTCTTGTTCTTGTAGGACTTGGAGTAGGTTTTGAAGTTCAGAACATCACCACAATACTCCTGCTGGTACAGAAGATGGGTAATCGTGGAGCCATTCCACTTGGTGGCGGGGCGCGTCTTGGTCTTTCCGGGACGGCCGATGCCTTTCTGAATCCAGTAGGCCTGCGGCGTCAGGATGCCTTCCTTTTCAAACTGGGTGGCAATCTGTTCCGTACCAAAGCCCTCCAACGTCATATCAAAAATGCGCCGGACAACTTGTGCAGCTTCTTCATCAATGACCCAATGCTTGGGATTGTTCGGGTCCTTGATATATCCATAGGGAGGAAGTCCCATCGGTTCGCCGGAGTTGCCTTTGATTTTATTACTGATACGGCGTTTCTTGCTGATGTCACGGGCATACCACTCATTGAACAGGTTTCGGATGGGTGCCAGTTCATTTTCTCCCTCGGCCGTGTCGATGTTGTCCGAAACGGCAACAAGTCGGATGTCATGGTCTGGGAAAAATTCTTCTGTCAGCCGCCCGACCTCGATATAGTTTCGGCCCAGACGGGAAAGGTCTTTGACGAACACAGCGGAGGCTTTCCCTTGTTCAAGCTGCTGCATCATTTCAACGAAACCGGGACGGTTCATGGTCACGCCGGAAATGCCATCATCCAGAAAGTGAACCAGATTGGTATAGCCTTTTTCTTTTGCAACTTTGGTGAGTAGCTTCTTTTGGTTGCCGATGCTGTAACTCTCGCCCTCCAAATTATCATCACGGGAAAGACGCTCATAGAGAAAAGCGGTTGCTTCACGGGATTTCTTGTTACTCGACTGTTTCATACTCGCTCCTTTCTTGGGACAGTCGAATAGCAAATTCACTTGTACACCTATATTATAACACAATCCGCTTTCTCTGTCCGCTGCCTCCCGAAAGGTCATTATAATTTTTCGCTTTCGGATTTCATCAGCCGGAGAAGAACTTCTCCTAAGGTCTGGGAGCTTTCTTCTTTGAACACCGGCTCAACGATAAAGGAACGATTGCCAATACGATAAGTCGAATCCAGAGTAAGCATCTCTGGATTTTTTGTTTTTTCAGGGTTTGTCTTTTTCGCTTGCATCGTAAAAATCCCCTTTCTTAAAAATCAAAAAATGAGCCAACGGACGGCTGCTGGCAGCAACCCACGGGAATCTCACCCCTGCATTCCTCATGCAGCCCTACTCATTGCCTGCGACGCTCTGAACGCTCGGACCTTGACGGTAAGGGAGTATCAGCCTGTCTGTATGTCATGGCCCGCAAGCAGCCGCGCTTGCATTGCGGCGGGGTGGTGATCGCTCCACTTTTCAAAGAAAAGCATCGTGGCGCACCCGCCGTCCGGCTCGATACAGACAGCAACGTATCCGTTTGCCCTATAATGCACCGCCATTGTCCTGCGGGCATATTTTTCAAGGTGCAGTCCCGAAACGTGGAAAGGGTCAGCCCGTTTCGGCTTTGGTTACAATAGAAGAAATCAGTTTGATTTCCAGATGGCGTTTCATGTACTCGTCTATGCACACATGAGGCTGACCGTGCTTGTCATAGAAAATGCCTGTACAGAGCTTGATGATATAGCCTCTGTAATGTCGCAAAACCTGTTCAACTGCATCGGGGTCCCCAGCGCAGGCAGAGCGAATCACCGAGAGCGGTAAAAACTCTCTGCTCGCGTGTTCATAGGAGTTCATTTACGCCTAACCTCCCTCCGGCAAGTGCGCCTTTAGCTTTTTTTGCAGCTCGTTCAGCGTTTTTGTCCGGTGGCGCTGTACAGCACTCCGGGACATTCCCATGAGGTCGCCAATCTCGCCATCGCCCAGTTCCAGAACGCAAAACAGAATCAGAATGCTTTGTTCTTGCTTTGGCAGGGCGGCAAACGCATTGGCAACAAGCTCATTGTCGAGGTGCAGATCACAGCCGTAGGACGAAAATATAAATTCTTCGCTCGGATAATGGTCTACACTCGTGAGCTGCCCCAGTTCTTCCAATGAAAGAACGCTGAATGACTTTTCACGGTCAAGTAAGCGTTTCTTATTTCGGTGATAGTTCCGGGCCTCATTTCGCAGTACCGCTTTGCAGAACGCATCGAATCGGTACTGTTCGCCATCGTTGCGAGGGATAGCTTCCATCTTCTCACCCCCTTTCCGTGGGGATGTCGGGTGGATTTTTCCCTTTCCGCTAATATGACACCTGAAACACCCGATTCTGCCCGCTTTTTTGAAAATTTCCAAAAATATTTTTTGAAGCAGGCAGCTTTTCAGGTGGCAACAGAAAAGCCCAGCAAACCGAAAACGGCCAACCGGGCATAATGGCAGTATTAAACGCGTAGCAGCTACATTGTATAGTACATAGTAAAAGCCCTGCTGACCCTGTGCGGGAGCAAGGCTTTTTTTGATAGGTCAAGATTGAACGGTCGATAGAATATCAGGCGCATGGCGGCATCCTCCTATGGCCGCCATACAGACGATGAAACGCTCTGATACGCAAAAAGAACCGGCGGCCTTGATTTTCTCAAAAGCCGCCGCTTCAAATGGGCGTGTTGATAGGCTGCTGTACGACGGCTTTTTTCTTTTGCCGTCGTGCGGCAGCTTGTTCCTTTTGCGTTTATCTTAACAAGCAATCCTCACAGAAATGTCACCGACACACGCTGTTTCGACAGAATAATGGGCTGAAATCTCACGAACCTGTGAGATTTGAAAAACCGGGAGAATAATCTCCCGGTTTTCATCGCAAATATTTAATTCTGCCGCAGTCTCTCTACAACGCTTTGCTTAACATTTTGCATGAAAGTTATGACGGGAGTTGCCAAGCAGACCAGTAAAACAATAGCTGCGACAACCAACAGAGAAAATACAGGATAGTGAAAAGCTGCATAAGGAACCATTTTTCTAAAGGCTGAGTATATCGGAATATATATCGCTGTTCCCAGTGTGGCAAGCAGTAGGAAAGAAATACTCCAATAATACCCGCCTTCCCAAAGCAATACATTTCTAATTTGCTTTTTCGTCATTCCTATACTTTCAAGTGTGGCAAATTCATGTTTCCGAGTATTTACACTAACAACCATTGTGTTAATGAAATTCATAATTCCTATCAGCAAAAATACAGTGGACAACCCTGCGGCTATAATCCTTGAGGTCAGCAAATATCCGGCCATTTCTTGCTGCTTTTCATATCGTGACAGAATCGTAATGCCCGGTGACGAAGCAGTAATGGATTGAAGCTGCTCCATAATCCCTTTATCATAACTGCTATCAATAGTATCAAAAGCAATCCGAAAGATTTTAGTTTCTCCAGACAACTTCTCTAATGCCTGCTCACTGATATACAAATCAGGGGCAGTACCTCTCTCATTTCCTCGACCACTTTGAAAATCAGCGTCCAGAAAGCCAGTTGCCACTGTAAAGGCCAGTTCTCCGGACTCACCGACAACGGTGATTGCTTGCCCTGGCTGAATCAATGGGTTTCCCTCAGCATCCGTCATAGCGGACAAAACCACCAACTCTCCCTTTTCAAAGGCTGTTAAGTCAATAGGCTTATCAAGCGTTTTATTAAGTTCTTCGATATATCTGGAATCTATTCCGTAAACGCCGCTCCAAAAATTATCTGTATAGTTTTTCCGTGTTTCCGCATTTGAAAAATCAAGACCCGATACGCCATCCAAGGAATCAATATATTTCCCGAATACATTTTCGCTGTAAATGACATCCATAGTGGGCCACGGTGAAGCGGAATAAGTGACGCGCAGATTTTCAATTCCCTGCATTGTTGCAACTTGCTGCAACATTTCATCAGAGAGCAGGTTTCCTTCTTCGAAAATGCTGTAAGTCAATGCGAAATCACTTTCTCCCCATTGATTTACAAAATTGTCTGGACTTAGGCTTGATAGTAAACCAGCAGAAACCAAAAACAATATTAAGCCTAAAAATAAGGACGCAAAAGTAAGGACAGCGCTTTTAGGGTTTCTAAAAATATTATCTCGTGCCATCCGGGATAATTTTGTTCTATGGCTCTTATGATCTCGGTAACTCCTTGTATTTGCCTCCGTATAGCGTAAAGCCGCAACAGGAGAAATACTTGCAGCTATTTTCGCTGGTTTCATGCTGCCGATGATTGCGGTAAAAAATGTGAAGATTGCGGCACCCGCAAAAATAATGGGGGAAAAGGACACTATCTCCCCAAGGTCTGTATCGCCTGAGTACATTATATTCATGGCAAACGGAACAAGTCCAAGCGAAACAATACCACCGACAATCAGGCCGCTGGGAATACCGATCACCGCCGTTCTGAATATTTGAGAACGCACGATTCGCTTGATTTGTCTTTTTGTCGTGCCTATCGTTTTAAGCTGTCCATAGAATTGTGTATCTCTTGAAATTGAGATATACAGAATGTTATAAATCAGCAAATAGCCGCTGATAATGATAAAGACGATAATAGCAGCCAGTGGAAGAACAATGGTGGTGGAATTACTCTGAGCAATAGGTACAATTTCAAAGGACTGGCTTTCTGTAAACGAAATCTTCCGTTTTAGTTTTTCACAGGATCGCAGGGCATTACTGTCATCAGAAAAAGAAATCATGGCGGTAGACACACTATCAAAGGGAAGCCCTGTTTGTGTTGCAAAAAGCTCCGAAACATAAGCAGCACCACGGTTGCCTGCACGCGAAGCCGAATAATCTGTGTAATAGCCTGACAAAACAAATTCATCGGAGCTGTATTGATAATCTGTTCCGAGCTGATAGGAAAGGGAAATATTCATCCCTATCTGTGGATCATCAATCCCCATTGCACGCAAAGCCCATGTAGGGAGCATAATTTCATTTTTTGCTTGCGGATAATCTCCGTGTATATCCGAAATTGTTGGTACACGGTGTTCTTGCCATTCTGTTTCGTCTATCCAAGTAATACTCAGCAGGGCATCGTCCATTCCAGATGTATCAATGCTGCCCAATCTCTGACTGACACCAACTACGGATACCAAGCCGGATTGGCTCAATTCTACATATTGTTCTTCTGAGAGGCTTGTAATTGCCACATCCGCAGTCGTGCCCATCGCACGAATTTGCTGCATTTGATAGGTTTCAAAATAACTGCACCCCAAACTAAACACAGATGTAATCATAAAGGCGGTCAAGAATAATGCGATGGTAACGAAAACATTTCTCTGCTTATTAGCGCGGTAGCTTCTTTTGGCAAGACGATTGATTGTTGCCTGATTATTGTTCCCAAATAAAATATCATCCATCAATGTCACCCCCTGTCACTATGCGATTTTTCCGTCCTCAATACGGATAATTCGGTCGGCAAGCTGGGCAATTTCATTGTTATGGGTAATCATTACAAGCGTTTGATGGAACTTCTGACTTGTAACTTTCAGCAAACCAAGAACATCACTACTTGTCCGGCTATCCAAATTGCCTGTCGGTTCATCTGCAAGTATAATAGCTGGTTTGGAAACAAGGGCGCGGGCAATCGCTACACGCTGCTGCTGGCCGCCGGACAGATTGTTAGGCATACTGTTCAGCTTCCCATCGAGAGCCAACATTTTCACGACTTCATCCATAAACCGCTTGTCCACGGTATCACCATCCAGCTCCACCGGCAGGACAATATTTTCATAGACATTTAGCACAGGAACAAGATTGTAATTCTGAAAGATAAACCCGATGTTACGTCTGCGGAAGATGGTAAGCTGTTCATCCTTGAGTTTCGATAATTCTTTCCCTTTTACTTTAATACTGCCGGAAGTTGGCGTATCTAACCCGCCCATCATGTTCAGCAAAGTAGACTTACCGCTGCCGGAAGTACCAACAATGGCAACAAATTCACCTTCCTCAATGGATAGGGTCACGCCATCCAATGCTTTTGTAATGTTCGGTTCGGTGCCGTAATATTTCTTCAAATCTGTCGTTTGTAATATGTTCATATAGAACACCACCCTTTCTTTTTGATGGCTCTATCATAAAAGGTAAACCTCACAGAAATGTCACGGGAAACAAAATACCTCTGTTTAATTAAATCTCAAATGTCATAGGCCTGTGACATTTTGTTTTTTAGCGTACTTATTTTATTGTCGAGGCAGAAAGACGGAAAAAGTTGAACCCCTCCCAACCTCGGATATTACCCGGATATAACCGCCTTGCAAGGTTACGATCTCACGAGCCAGATATAGACCAATACCAATTCCATCTACATCATGTACGATGTCCTCCCGATAGAACCGCTTGAAAATTGCCCCCTGATGCTGTTCTGAGATGCCAATGCCTGTATCAGTAATGTCAATTTTCACATACATTTCCCAACTTTCAACCGAAACCCGGATTTGACCGCCCTCCGGCGTATATTTCACCGCATTATCCAAAATGTTGAACAGCGCTTCACCTGTCCATTTTCTGTCATGAGAAACGATCAAGCTCTCCGGGCAGTCCACTTGAACATTGATCTGTTTTTTCTCGGCGTTCAGAAGGATACCTCCCAATGCGGCGGCAAGCGTGTCATAAAGCGGCTGGCTTTTCTTTTCCAGAGAAATGACACCTGTTTCCAGACGCGAGGTTTTAATCATAGCCTGCATGAGAAAATCCAGTTTATCAAGTTGGGTGGCCTGTGCTGTAAGAAACTCTTTTTGCTTTTGCACAGGGATTTCATTTTCAAGCAGGGTGCTGTTAATCACTTTCAAGTTCGCAATCGGGGTCTTGACCTGATGAGAAATATCGGAAATAAGTTCTTGCAAGTCAGCCCGCTCTTGTGCAATGCTGTTCTTGTTTTCCTGCATGATTTCATACAAACGGTTCAACCGATATTCAATTTTATAGAAAAGACTTTCTTCTTCCACAGTCTGTTTCGGCTGCATATTCCCGGACAACATATCATCCATCAAACTGCAAAAAGCATCGGAGAACATCGCCAATTTGCGGCGAACCAGCACCATAAAACAAATAGAGCAAAACAGCACAAAGATGCCGAACAATAGTACATACCAAACAGCGGTTATATCTTGGGTCAACGCATATAAAGCCACTGAAACCGTCACCATTGCCGCCAGCAGGAGAACAGCTAAAAAGATACAGGCTTTGTTGACGGAAAGCTTTCGCACATTCATTTCAGCGCCCCTCCGATCCACATATAGCCCATACCATATACCGTTTTGATGTACTGACGGTCGGGTGTTTCGATTTTGTTTCGTACCCGGCTGATAGCCGCAGTCAGAGCGTGTTCATCCACAAAATTTCCGTCTGCGTCCCACAGTTTTTCCAACAAGACTTGCCGCGTCAAAACGATCTGTGGATTTTTCATCAGGATTTTCAAAAGTCGATATTCCAGTGGGGTGAATGTAAGTGGCTTTCCTGACAGGGCAGCACTCATCTCTGAAAAATTGATGGTCAGTGTGCCATCCTCATAAGTATCACCACCATATTGTTTTGTCAGCCGCCCCAGCACCACCGCCAGTTTCTTTTGAAAGACGCTCATAGGGAAAGGCTTTGTCACATAATCCTCTGCGCCCAGTTCATACCCTTTGAGCATATCGCTTTCCATATCATTTGCGGTCAGAAAAATAATAGCGGTATCGGGGCGGCGTTCTTTTACCTCCCGACAGAAGTCAAAACCGTTCCCGTCCGGCAAATTTACATCCAGCACAATCAGGTCATAGTCCTGCTTCGTCAAGAAACTACTGGCCGCTGATTTTGTCAGTGCAGAATCAACCGCATAGCCCGCAGTATTCAAGTTATAGCATAAAGTATTATTCAAAAGTCGATCATCCTCGACTACTAAAATTCGCATGGTATAACACTCCTTCATTTTCAGTGTAGCGCCCAAATGTCACAGAAACCTCACGATGGAGTGATTTTCTCTGATAATTAAAACGGGAAACGTGCCTTTTCTCTTGCAAAGAACGGTCCAGCCTCATTATATATGGCTGCACTAATAATAGCAACGCAGAAGGATGAAATATAAAGTGTAATCAGAATAGCTTTTACAACATTCCATGTGTCGTCCATGAACTATAAAATGTATATGGGTGATGCAGAATGGCAAAAATTGAGGACTGTCCCGGCTTTGAAACGTTCGGAGCGGATGTCAAGGCAGCACGAAAGGCAAAACAGCTTTCCCGCAGTGCGCTGGCCGACATGATACATTGTGACAGCCGGTATCTTGCGAACATCGAAAACGAAGGCACGTTGCCCAGCTTGCCGGTGGTGATTCAGCTGATAAAAATATGTGGTCTGCCGGTGGAACGGTACTTCAACCCGGAACTTATGCGGGAAGAAAGTGCAGAGCGTCAGCGGGTCAGCCACAAGCTGCAGCTTTGCCCGGAAGAATACTTGCCCATCGTAGAAGGTGCCATTGACGGTGCCCTGCGAATCCATGAACAGGAAAAAGAACATGCGTGTGTCTGATTGCCACGCATGGTCATTGAGAGGATGCAAAAAGCGTCCTCTTATTTTTTTGCATTTTGCGAGCAGAACGGGGGTGTTGTGGTGTCATAGTAGTGGGGAAAGGTAACGTAGCAAGCATAGGGAGTGTAGCCACTCCCGGCAGAAATGCTTGCTGGGGAGTACCCCAGACCCCCAAGAAACGAGGTGAAACTATGACGAACCGAACCCGAAAAATTGTTCTGCGTGTTCCCGTGACGCCGGAGGAACGGGAACTTATCCGGCAGAAGATGGCTCTGCTGCATACCCGGAACTTTTCTGCATACGCCCGGAAGATGCTGATAGACGGTTATGTTGTCCACATCGACACCACCGACATCCGGGCGCAAACCGCCGAACTGCAAAAGATTGGTGTCAACGTCAATCAGATCGCGCGGCGGCTGAACAGCATGGGGCCGCTGTACACACAAGACGTTGCGGACATCAAGGGAGCGCTGGCACAGATATGGCAGTTACAAAGATACATCCTATCAAGTCAACGCTGAAAAAGGCACTGGACTACATCGAGAATCCAGCCAAGACGGATGAAAAAATGCTGGTGTCCTCCTTTGCCTGCTCCTATGAAACCGCCGACATCGAATTTGAACTGCTGCTATCACAAGCCATGCAGAAAGGCAACAATCTGGCCCACCACCTGATACAGTCTTTTGCGCCGGGCGAAACCACGCCGGAGCGGGCCCACGAGATTGGCCGGCAGCTTGCAGATGAAGTCCTGCAAGGCAAATACCCGTATGTGCTGACCACGCACATTGACAAAGGGCACGTCCATAATCACATCATCTTCTGTGCTGTGGACATGGTGAATCAGCGAAAGTATGTTTCCAACCGACAAAGCTATGCCTACATCCGGCGCATCAGCGACCGGCTGTGCAAGGAACATGGCCTGTCCGTGGTAATGCCCGGCCAAGACAGGGGCAAGAGCTATGCCGAGTGGGACGCGCACCGCAAGGGCACGAGTTGGAAGGCGAAGCTGAAAGCCGCCATAGATGCAGCCATTCCGCAGGCCAAGGATTTTGACGATTTTCTGCGGCTCCTGCAGGAGCAGGGCTACGAGGTAAAGCGTGGCAAGTATGTTTCGTTCCGTGCGCCCGGACAGGAACGGTTCACCCGCTGCAAAACACTGGGAGAAGCCTATACCGAGGAAGCTATTACCGAGCGCATTAAAGGACGGTCCGTGGAACGGAAGCCCAAAGAAAACCATAAAATTTCGCTGCGGATTGATTTGGAGAACAGCATCAAGGCCCAGCAGTCCGCAGGGTATGAGAAGTGGGCAAAACTCCACAATCTGAAACAGGCTGCCCGGACGCTGAACTTTCTGACGGAGCATGAAATTGATAGTTACCCGGATTTGGAAAGCCGGGTGGCCGAGATCACCGCCGCCAGCACCGAAGCTGCCGCCGCATTGAAAGCAGCAGAGCGCCGGCTTGCTGAAATGGCCGTGCTGATAAAGGATGTCACCACCTGTAAAGAACTGCGCCCACTGTTGCAGGAGTATCAGCGGGCTGCTGACAAAAAGCAGTTCCGACGTAAGCATGAAGGAACCTTGATTCTCTATGAAGCAGCGGCGAAAGCTCTAAAAGAGCAGGGCTTTCAAAAGCTGCCCGACCTCTACGCCCTGAAAAACGAGTATAAGCAACTGGCCGAGCAGAAAGACCAGATGCAGCGGCAGTACAATGATGCCAAACGCCAGATGCAGGAGTATGGCATCATAAAGCAGAATGTGGACGGCATTCTGCGGACAGCACCGGGAAAGGAGCAGATGCAGGAACGGTAAATCTGCACAAAATATTGTTCGGATTTTTGAATCCCAAACGCTTAGACCGGGTGGCGTTTCCGCCCGAAATCATGTAAAATAGACTTAGACAACGAAAGCGAGGAACCCTCTATGGCAGAAGTGAACGATAACGGCTCTATCCAGCTTTTTGAAGATCAGAAAATCCGTACTGCATGGGATGCAGAAAAGGAAGAATGGTATTTTTCGATTATTGATGTTATTTCTGTTTTAACTGGAACAGCCAATCCACGGCGATATTGGAGTGACCTGAAGCGTAAGCTGAAAGCTGAGGGGGCAAATGAGTTGTACGAAAAAATCGTACAACTGAAAATGTTGTCCTCTGATGGAAAACGGTACAAGACAGATGTCGCCAACACCGAACAGCTTTTGCGTATCATCCAGTCCATCCCGTCCCCGAAAGCTGAACCGTTCAAGGCATGGCTGGCAATGGTGGGCAAGGAACGCATCGAAGAAACCATCGACCCGGAGCAAGCTATTGACCGTGCGCTTGATACCTATTTGAAGAAAAGCTACTCCGAAGAATGGATTCACCAGCGGCTTTTGGCAATCCGCATCCGCAACGAACTAACGGACGAATGGAAGAAGCGCGGAGTGCAAAAGGGCAAGGAGTACGCCATCCTGACCGATGAAATCTCCCGCGCATGGTCCGGCATGACCACGGGGCAGTACAAGCGGCTGAAAGGTCTGACAAAAGAAAATCTCCGGGACAACATGACCGATTTGGAACTTGTGCTGACCATGCTGGCGGAAGCATCTACCACGGATATTTCCAAGACTGCAAAGCCGCAGACCTTTGAAGAAAACAAGCAGGTTGCTAAACGCGGCGGCAAAGTGGCCGGCATTGCGCGGCAGGCTCTTGAAGCGGAAACCGGCAAGCCCGTTATCACAGAAAAGAATGCGTTTGACTTCCAGCAGCTTGTGACCGACATTGTAGAAGATGCCGCCGAACTGCCAGAAAATCCCACCGAGAAAAAAGATAAAGACTGATACATGAAAATAGCCGGACACAGCAGCCACAAGGCCACCGTGTCCGGCTATTTCTGTGTTGACAATGGCACATTACTTTCACTGAAAATAATGTGCCATTGTTAAGCTGGCGGTATTATTCACCCGTAAAATCAAACCTCTGTCCGTCAAAGTCAGCATCGGTCATGTGCTCCAACTTTGCAATGGTGCCGTTTGCCAGCCGCCGCATTTCCGTGTCCATGTCCGGCAGGGCGGTCAGCATCCGCGCCATCGTTCGGCGGCGGTCAGAGGTGTGGTACATACAGATCAAATTTTCTTCTTCCACGCTGAAATTCATGGTCAGACCTCCATTTCATGTTGTTTGCTGCGGGCCGCTGCCTTTTTCGGGCTGGCGGCCTGTTTTGTTTCGGAAAGCTGCTTGCGGACGGAAGCACGGGGCTTGCGGATGCCCCTGTCCCGGTTCTCCTTTTTGTCAACCAGCGCATAGATGCCGAAACGGTCTTTCACGCTGGAAAGGTGCATGGATTTGTACGGCAGCATGGCAAGCAGCTGGTCCGTGTCCCGGCTGGATGCCAGTTTGGTAAAATAGGGCGATACCTCCACCATAAAATGATTCTTGTCCGGGCTGTTGGGAGCAGCCAGCCGTTTCATGTCTGCCGCAATGCGCTGGGCCTCGGCCTCAATCAGCCCGGTGTGCAGTGCCGCAAGATGTTCTTTGAAATCACCGGGCCGTGCCGGTTCCCGGCTGCGCTGCTCCTGCCGGATGGCCGCTTGCAGAAGTTCCGGGTCACGGGGCTGCATTTCATACCGCACGAACTCCCCGAAATATTTGTCCGGGCGGCTGTCGAAATGCTTTTTCGGGCCAATCTCCCGCATCCCGCTTTCGTAGATCAGACGATTGGCACCCACGGGCAGGGCGACTTCCCGGATGTGCTGGAAGTGCTGCTGATAGTCCAGTTCATACAGATTGCCTTGCACGGTTCCGTTGGCCGCGCCGGTCAGCTCCACCGCATAGGCAAGAATCCTGTCATGGGTCTGTTCGCCGCAGAATTTCCATGTGTTGTAGGCTTGCGTGTCTTTGAGCAGCACGTCCCGTTCCCGGAAGCAGAATGTTCCAGAAGGCCGGGACAGCCACAACAGCAGCTTATCTTCCGGCTGGTCGCTGCGGGCGGCCTCCCGCAGCATCTTGATGTCATAGGCAAAATCGCCCTGATAGTATGCGGTGTTCTGGTGCATAATGGCTTCCAGCGCAGCGATCACATCCATATTTTCAAATTTTTGCACGGCTTATACCTCCAATTCCTTTGTCTTTTCCCGTGGCGGTGTTTGCTTGCTCTGCTCCTTTTTTGCGGCATCCAGCTGTGCCCGGATGGATGGCTTTTTCGGCTTGGCCGTGTGGGACTTCTTGGCTTTTGGTGCCTTTTCTTCGGCCTTGACTGCGGCGGCAAGGTCCGTCAGAGAGATTTGTTCTCCGGCTTTTGCTTTGGCCTCCAATTCGCCCAGAGAGGGCGTATTGTTCAGCACGCCATCAATCATATTTTCGTTTTGTTCGGTGGAAAGTTCTGCGGTACGCAGCGGATTTTCCCGCAAGAACTCCGGCACCTGCTGGAAGCCCACACTGTCGCAGTAGTGGGCGGTGTCCTGCCCATTCTGGTGCAGTACCACCACATCCGAAACAGACAGTGAGTGTCCCTTGAAATCTGCCGGATGGTCCACGTTGAACGTGCGGTAGAGGTCCTCCAACGTGGTGCCAGCAGCCAGCGGCGCGGCGTAAACCTCCGTATAGTTGGCCTTGTCCACGGACAAACCAGCGGCCTGCAGGCGGTCGTAGGGCTCAAAACGGTAATCGCGGGTGGAATCTTCATTGCGCAGCTGGTAGATGGAAAAGCTGTCCTGCTGCGGTGCTTCAAAGCCTGCCGCTGCGTATTCCTCTACGGTCATTCCAGCATCGGCAGCTTCCTGCGCGATCTCGGCCTGTACCTGTGCCTTATAGTCCTGCAAGGTCTGGTCAAAGTCGGCCAGCTTGGGCGGTTCCGGCAAGTCATACTGGCCTTGGTTGAGCAGCGGGCGGCAGTCCTGCACATAGGCCACAACAGCGTTGTAATAGGCCGCCTGTTCCGGCGAAATGTTCTGCCCCTCCTGCAAAGCGGTGGCGGCGGTCTGCTCCATAGCGGAAAGATTGCAATGTTGTTTGAGGTACGGGATAAACTCGGTCAGCACCATTTCCCGCTCTGCCTTGTCTTGTTCCCACGCTTCCGGGCCTTTGTTGTGCAGAACAAAATTTTTCCAGTTCTCGTCCTTGGCGTAGTATTCGTGGTAGTTCTGGATATGCTGAACCAAAGAACCCTCTCCGTCACCAAAATCTTGCCGTCCCTCGTAGTTGTCGGGCTGGCCGTTCAGGGTAAAATCAATACGGAATGCGGTCTTGTCGTACCAGCCGCCCGTGTAGCCGTCCTTTTCCCGGTCCGTGTGCTGGGCGGTGTCCAGTTTTTCAAAAACTCGGTTTGCCACGGACAGCGGCATGATTTCGCCGTCCTGCAGCTTGTCGCTTTCACTCCACAGAACCGTGACCGTAGGCTCTGCGGCGGGGTCTGGAATTTTAATGGGCGTGGGAATTTCGTTTGCCTTTTCCGCCGCCTCTTGGAACGCCGCCAGCTTGTCGCCCAACAGGACTTCCGACACTGCGGCTGTCTGCCCCAGCAGATTAAGTGCTTCCTGCCCGGCATCTGGCAGGGTCAGACCGGGCGCGTCCAGCTGCCCACCGTCCAGAGCCGTGTGGTCCGGGCCATACAGAGTGTAGTCATAGCCGGAATCGCAGGTCTGGATGAACAGGGTGTTGCCACTGTCCAGCACAAATGCAGTCTCCTGTGCAGCAGAAAGGTCTGCTTCCCGCTGCTGGCGCAGCTCTGCCAGATGTTCGTCCAGTGCAGAGATCAGCTCATGGGCTGTGCTGCGGATAACTTCCAGAGAGGCTTTCAGTTCCGCCAGTTCCCGGCCCGAACTCCACCCAGCCACATAGCCAAACGAATACTCAGACGTGTCCAGCCCATAGTGCTGGCAGACAGTATAGGCCACGCTTTCGGCCTGCACCTCGCGGGTGCGGCTGTCCGGGCGGTTGGTCTGTTCCGGGTCGTTGGGGTCGATGGCGTGGAGCTTGGCATGGGCAATCTCGTGGATGGCCGTCTTGATGGTCTGTAACTGGCTCATGCCCTCTTGGATGGCAATGCGGTTGTCGAGAAGATGAAAGTAACCATGCGCCCCGCCCTCGATGTCCTCAAACCCGATGGGTACCGGGGATGCCTGCTCCAATGCCTTGAAAAAATCTTGGTAGTCCTGCACGCTGCCGGACAGTTCATTCACCGCGATAGAGGGCAGAGGTGCGCCCTCGGTCTGGCTGACATCGAACACGGACACCACCTTGAACGCCGGAATCTGTACCGTTTTTTCCTCGGTCAGCGGCTTGCCGTCCTTGTCCAGAATCGGCTTGCCCTGTTCGTCCAGCTTTTCCATCTTCTGCTTGACCTTGTACGGCGCAGGAGCCAGAATCTTGATGCCTTTTTCGCCTTTCTTTACGGTGCGGTGGAACGTGTCTTTCCACTTGTTGAAGCCCGCCACCAGCTGCCCGCCCTGCATGGCGATCAGCAAGGTGTTGTTGAAGCTGTAATTGTGGAATTTCGCCATCGTGGTGAGGTAGGCCTTGTAGCGGTCACTGTCGAATAATTCTTGAATGCCTGTTTCCAGCCGGTCCGTGATTTCTTTCATGCGTTCCGCGCTGTCCTTGCCGTTTAGGATAATGGGAATAACTTTCTGCGGTTCCGTTTCAGGCTGAACAGGTGGCGGGATGTTGGCCGAATCTCGCAAAACTTCCGGCGCAGGAAAGGACAGTACCCGGTATTCCTCCGGCACAGGCTGGCCCTCGTGGACTTTCTGCCACTCGTCCCCGCTTTTGACAAGGTAGCCGTACTGGGTGAACGCACCCTGTTCCTGCTGAGCCACATACCGGCCAAACTGTGCCGTGTCGATGCCGCCTTTCCATTCTTCCGGCATATTCACCATGCCGGAGCGATTCAGGTAGTAATCTCCTAGCTGGGCAGGCCCGTGCACATCCGGCAGATGCACATAGTAGTCCACGTTTTCGGGAAAGTCGGTGATTCTCCCGATGCTGAAAAGCTCACTCTGCGGGGCTTGCAGGGCGGCGTTCAGCTCTGCGCGTTCCCCGGTAGAGAGGGTTTCCAGTCGTGATGCCAGAAAGTTCAGTTCGTCCACATTGGATGCCAGCACCATGTTATAAGAAATTGCAAAGCGTTTTTCTTCCTCGGCAAAGTAGCCAGAAATGAAAAGGCCCTGCGGATTATCGGACGAAATGCCGATTTGCCGCAGGGCCACTTGTACCTGTTCGGTTGTGGTGGGCAGGTCCAGCCAGACGCCATCTCCGCCTTGTTGCTGTCGATTTTGCAGCTGGATGGAAAATAGTTCGCTCATTTGGTCACACTCCTTTTTTGCTATCCTACGGATAGAGAGAGTCGGTTATGGCAAAATGAATGCTTCACCTTACCATAACCGGCCCTCGTTTTCTTTATCCCTTACGCTCTACCCGGTAATTGACGTACTTGCCTCCCGTATCTGCTAGAAGTACTGTTGCATCATAGGTTTTGCCTGTTTTCTCGGAGTAGAGGCCCTTGACCTTTGCCTTACCGTTTTTGAGCAGAGCGGCGGCGATCTTTGGGGTGAACGCCTTTTTGCGCTGCTCAAAGAAGCGGTCATTCTTCCACATCACGAACTGACAGCTACGATTCCCGCAGTAGAAATTCTTTTTGCCCTCATAGACGTTTTCACCACACCGGGGACACTTGCCGATGATAACCCGTTCCGACTGGAACAGGTTTTGTTTGTCCGCGCTGATGCAGGAATAGGTCTTGACCAGCTGACGCACCTGCGCTTCAATTTCGGCCATAAACTCGTCCGGGTCTGCGCTGCCTTTGGCAATCTCGGTCAGACGGTTTTCCCATTCAGCAGTCAGAGCGGGAGAGGTCAGGCTTTCCGGCAGAACCACCGCCAGATTGATGCCGTCCTTGGTGGGGACAAGCTGCTTACCCTTGCGCTGCACAAAGCCCATTTGCACCAGTTTTTCCAGAATCGCGGCACGGGTGGCCGGAGTGCCCAGCCCCTTACGTTCCGCTTGGCCCAGGCCACCCTCTCTTGCTCCTGCGGAGCAATTCACCTTGTCCTCCGGCATATCTTCGGCCCCGGCCCGCTCCATTGCCGACAGGAGCGTATCTTCGGTGTAGGCTTTCGGCGGGGACGTGAAGTGTTCCGAAACGTTAGCCATCACGGAAAAACTCTGTCCCTCGGCCAGTTCCGGCAGGGTGTTCAGCACTTCTTCCTCGGTATCCGCTTTCAGGTTGGAGCGGAACCGCTGGTCGATTTCTTTCCAACCGGGAACAAGCACCGTCTTTCCCTTGGCGGTGAACTCGTTCCCGGCGCAGGAGAACACAGCAGTCACCGTTTCGTACTCATGGGGCGCAGCCACGGCGCAGAGCAGCTTGGAGCAGACAAGGTTCATCAGCTTGCTCTCACTTTCCGCAAGACCAGTGAACCCCTGCTTTACAAATTCGGACGTGGGGATGATGGCGTGGTGGTCCGATACCTTTTTGCTGTTCAGAATCCGGCCCACTTCCGGGGTCAAGCCAAGCCCTTGGGCAAAGGGCAGCAGCCCCAGCAGGTCAGACACAAGATGTTGTGCTGTCTGGCCCATATCCTCGGTCAGATATTGGCTGTCGGTGCGGGGATAGGTCAGCAGTTTCTTTTCGTAAAGTTGCTGGGCATAATCAAGGGTCTGCTTTGCCGTGAAACCGAACAGGCGGTTTGCCTCCCGCTGCAAGGTGGTCAGGTCATAGAGCTTGGGCGGCTGTTCTGTCTTTTTCTCCCGTTTGACAGAAGTACAGACGGCAACTGCACTCGTGCATTTTTCTTTGAGAGAATTTGCGGTTTCTGCATCCGCAATGCACCCACTGTCTGCTTTCAGGCTGCCGGAATGGATGCCGACCGTGTAATACTTTTCTTTCTGGAAGCGCAGGATTTTTGCGTCCCGATCCACCAACATTTTCAGTGTCGGGGTCTGCACCCGGCCTACCGTCAGGGTTTTGTGATACAGCACCGAAAACAGTCGCGTTGCATTGATGCCCACCAGCCAATCTGCTTTTGCACGGCAGAGGGCCGATTGGTACAGCGCATCGTAATCCGAATCCGGGCGCAGGTTTGCAAAGCCCTCCCGGATGGCGGCATCCTCCATGCTGGAAACCCAGAGCCGCTTCACAGGTTTCGTGCAGCCGGCCATTTGGTAGACAAAGCGGAAGATAAGTTCTCCCTCCCGGCCTGCGTCGGTTGCGGCGGTCACACTGTCCACATCCGGGCGGTTGAGCAGGGCACGCAGAACTTCAAACTGCTGTTTCTTTTCGTCCGGGACAATGAACTGCCACGGCTGGGGCAGGATGGGCAAATCTTCATACTTCCACTTGCAGTATTTTTCATCGTACTGGCCCGCCTCGGCAAAGGACACCAGATGCCCGATGCACCAGCTGACCAAATAACCACCGCCCTGCCAATAGCCGGTTTGCTTTTCAGTGGCCCCGATCACGGCGGCAATGCTGCGGGCCACACTGGGTTTTTCGGCGATCACCAGCTGAAAGCTCATGTTTCGTCCTCCTGTCCGTCCTCCGAATGAATCTCGATTTCAGCCGGTTCCTCGTCTGCATCCTCGTCCTCGCCAAAATCGTATTCGTCCAGATCATCGTGCCCGGTGGTATCGGCCTTGGGCTTGCGGAACTTGAAATAATAGAGGGCCGCGCCGCCGCCCGCCAGAGCCAGCACCAGCAGGATCATCAGACTGCCCATGTTGGACTTGGGCTTTTCCTGCGGCGTTTCGGTGTCGGTTTTCACCGCTTCCGGGGCCGTGCAGTTGCGCAGGCTCTTTTCACACAAGGGGCAGTTTTCGTTGACGTTTCCGGCCTCACATTTCACGGTGCAGGTGCAGACCTCGGCGGTCTGCGGTTCTTCATCCAGCAGAGCCAGCAAGTCGGCATCGTCCACTTGGTTCAGAAAGTGGACAGAAGTTTCCTTGTCCTCGTTGGCGCGGTCAATCAGGATGTAAAAATAATTCCCGGCCTTGGTGGTCACGGTGATAAGCTGCTTGTCGCCGTAAAAATCATCCACCAGTGTTGCGTTGCCTTTGGGCGTGATGGACACGCCCTCCGGCTCCATGCCGCCCGTAGTCGGTTCTTCCTCGGCAATTTCTGGCAGAGGTTCCGGGGCAGGGTCAGTGCCGCTTGCAAAAACAGGCATGGAGAACGAACAGAGGCAGAGCAGGATAGCCAGCAGTCCGGCAGCGAAGCGGTTCCAGTTGTCAGGTTTCATCGGCGGCATCCTCCTGTTTGTGGTACGGGGTGGCGGTGGGTGCAGCATTCAACGCACCGCTGCGCAGGAAGGCCGCGAACTCGTCCGGCTTCATGTTCATGCTGCGCACCAGCTGAATGATCTGCAGGTTTTCCTGTTCAGTCTTTGCAGATTCCAGTTCTTTCAACTGCTGCTGGTATTCGCTGATTTTTTCTTTGAGCCGTTCGATGTCGCGCTCAATGCGGGAAAGTCTTTTTGCCATACAAAATCCTTTCTGGCGTCACGGTAAACGCCCATAGCTGTAAAAATGTTCCTGCCAATATTTTGAGTTGAGGTTTGTGTAAGAGATAGGGTCGCCGCAGTGCAGCATGATGGAATTGCCTACATAGATACCGCAATGGCTCACGCCGGGGGTATCGTAGGTTCCCTTGAAAAACACAAGGTCGCCCGGTTTGACCTGCGCCGTCGAAACAGGAGTACAGAGGTTGTAAAGGCCCTGTGCGGTCTGGCGGCCCACGTTCCAGCCGGAGTGATTCAGCACCCACGAAATGTAGCCGCTGCAATCAAAGCTGGTGCTGGGCGAACTGCCGCCCCACACATACGGGTAGCCGATGTACTTCGTGGCTTCCTCCATCATGGCGGCAAACCTATCATCCTTTAGTGCTTCCGGGGGAATATCGTAGTAGGTGGGCTGCTTGATGGTAGACGCATTGGGGTATTGCGCTTTGCCGAACAAATCCGGCCGGTTGCCCAGTGTGCGCATATAGAGCGAATAGGCACTGAGCTGTTCTTCGGTCAGCACTTCCACGGGTAGGTGGGACAAATCTTTGTTCTTCAGCTTGACCGTGCAGATGTAGTATTCATACGGTTCTTGATAGGTGATAACCTGCGGCACACCATACGGGCCAATAATGACCATCATTTTTGTACGGTAACGTATCTGCATGGTCACGGTCTCGGTCAGGATGTACTGCTTTTCAAAGAGCATTTCAAGTTCGCCCTGCACCTCGGCCAATGTAAAAACGCCGTCATGGAGCGCGGACAAAATCGAGATCAGCACATAGGGGTCATGCTCGATTTCGTCCAGATAAAAATGGTATTCATCGTAGTTGTGGGTGGCCTCGTAGGTGTCGAGATACCGTTGCAGTTTTTGTTCCAGCTTGGCGTAGGCTTTCTCTGCACCCAGCATATCCTTGTCCTTGGAAAAGTAAGAGGATGCCGTCACGCCGGTTCCAGCGGTGCCCGCCATCACGGTGCAGGACTGCAACCCTGTTATCAGGAGCAGAGCCAGCAGACTGAACACCGCCACGATCAGAATGGTTTTCCAATTCCGGGCCGCAAATTCGGCTACCCGTTCGCCGCCCTCGGCCGCCAGCTTTGTTACCCGGAAACCGTTCTCCACGGTGGCGGCTGCACCCTGCGCGGCGGCTTGGCCGGCCTGCCGTGCAGCTTTGGCATACTGCTGTTTGATACGCCGTTTCTGCCACATCCGGGAAATGGGGTTGCTGGCCGCCTGTGCAATTTGCGGATTGTCCCGCAAAGACTTCTGATAGAAATACTCGGCGTTAGCCGAACGCAATTCCCGCTCTGCCTTTTCCACGGCCTTGTAGGACTTCATCTTGTGGTGCCGGATGCCGCTGCGGATGACCTTGGCGGTCTGATGCTCCACAAGTTCTTCACCCTTGTGGCCACCCTCCACACCCACATTTTCGTGTTCGACTTCATGGATTTTTCCGTGAGCGAACAGCAACGCTTCCGATAGCGGGCGGCTGGCCGGGTTTGGTTTCAGGCTGGGCGGGCCTTTGTCCTGCTGCTCAAAGCGCAGGGTGGATTTTGCCTTGCCGCTGGCGGCATCGTAGATTTTTTCCTTGACCGGGACACGTTTTTTCGGCAAAGCAGCGCGGGCCGCATCCAGCTTGTCGGCTTTTGCCCCCGCTTTGTGGATATACGGCTGTAATTCCGGGTCTGCCCGTTCTTCCTCGGTCAGTTCCAGACGGGAAGCAGAGCGGTGCAGGCCATCTTCGCTTTCGGCAGTTTCCGCAGCTTGCTTGGCCTTTTTCTTTGCCTTGTGCTTGTCCTTGATGTCCTCGACCCGTTCTAAGATTTTTTCAGCCTTGCCCTCGGCATCCGTGGAGTAGTCCTGTTCCGCCTCCCGGCTGGAAATGTTCTCCACAGTACCGTCCGCCTGATTTTCCACCACCAGACCGTCACGGGTCATGGTCTGGGTGACTTTGGCTTTTGCCTGCAATTCTTTCAAAGTTCTTCACCTCCCATCGGACAGCGGCCCGTTTCAATGTCCGCAATGTATTTGAGAATCGGGAACACCTGCGGCGGCGAAACTGCATTGCCCAGTGTTTTCATCCGCTTGCTGCGGTTCGGCACATCCTCGGTCAGACGCGGGATGTCGGCGGGTTCTTCGGCCCAAAGGGAATGTCCGTCCATTTGCGCGGGAAACCCATCAGCCACTCTACCCAGTCCGGGTTGAGGTAGGGCTTTTCCAGCGTGGTGGGGGTCATCCGGTAGACCACATGGGAAAGCCGCGCCGTCCACGCCTTGCCATCCTTGTTCATCTTGCGGTAACTGCCATTCGCAGAGATTTGGATGTCCAGCCCCTTGCCCACATCCCCGGTGTCGCTGGCAAGGGGTGTGGGAAGCAGCGGAGCCGATGATGAATACCCGTTTCCGTTCGTGCCACGCGCCAACGGCAGCAGCAGGTAATACGAAAACCCGAACATCGTAACCTGCCAGCTCCAAGTCAATGAGCGTTTTGTCGAGCCCCATACGGAGGAAGCCAGCAACATTTTCTCCAAGCACCCAACGGGGCTGCAATTCCCGGATGACCCGCAGCATTTCGGGCCACAGGTAGCGTTCATCGTGGAAGCCGCGCTGCCGCCCTGCGGTGGAGAACGGCTGGCACGGGAAGCCACCTGAAATGAGGGTGACGGTGCGAAGTCCTGTTTTTTCAAAGAAAGCCTCCTTTGTTACAGTGGTGATGTCCTGAAAACGGGGCACTTCCGGCCAGTGGCTTGCCAGCACAGCGGCGGGAAATGCCGCCCACTCGCATTGACAGACAGAGGTAAACCCCGCTGCTTCCGCGGCAAGGTCGATGCCGCCGATGCCGGAAAACAAGCTGAAATGTGTTAAGCTCATAGCTCCACCACCTCGCTGAGCCGAGTGGTCATGATCTTATAGAGCTGTGTGTTTTTCGGGATGGGGTTGGAAAACGGAAGCACCACGTTTTCAAAAATCAGCAGTCCTTCGCCCGGTTCCGAATTGTCGATGTACTTCTGCTGGTCTGCGGAGAGGTTCAGCCGTTCCGAAAGGATTTTGCGGTCGCCGGATGCCTGATTCAGCAGCGTGATGAAGTCGCTGTTTTCCAGAATGTTCTCAATCTCCGGGGAAGAAAGAAGGTCCTTCACATTTTGGGTGGCACCTGTGGGCACGCCGCCCCATTTGCGGAAGCGCTTCCAAATCTCACAGGAAAAGGCCGCCGTCTGTTCCTCACGCAAAAGCAGGTGGAACTCATCACAGAAATACCATGTCGCCTTGCCCTTGCTGCGGTTTTGGGTGACGCGCCCCCAAATCTGGTCTTGGACAATGAGCATACCGATTTTCTTTAGCTGCTTGCCCAGCTCCTTGATGTCAAAGGCCACAATGCGGTTTTGAATGTCAATGTTGGTTCTGTGGTTGAACACATTTAGGCTGCCGGACACATACAGGTCAAGGGCCTGCGCCACCCGGTCGGCCTCCGGGATATGCTGGTCTAACAGGGCTTTGTGCAGGTCTGCAAGGATGGGCATATTTTCCGGCTTGGGGTCTGCCAGATAAGGCCGGTAGATCACCTGTACCGCCCGGTCTATCACGGTGCGCTCAATCGCTTCCAGACCTGTTTTACCGCCCATGACCAGCTCACAGAACGACAGCACAAAATCCGATTTCAGGGCAAGCGGACTATCATCCTCGGAGTAGTTGAGGTTGATGTCCAGCGGGTTTACATAGTCCTTGCTGGTGGGCGAAAGTTTGATGACCTGCCCATGCAGCCGCTTCACAAGGGGGTAATACTCGGCCTCTGGGTCACAGATATATACATCGTCCGGGGTGCAGAGGAACACGCTCACAATCTCCGATTTACAGCTCATACTTTTGCCGCTTCCCGGTGTCCCCAGCTTTAGCCCGTTGGGACACCTCGCCCGTTTGCGGTCGAGCATAATCATGTTGCCGGTCTTGGCGTTGATCCCGTAATACATGGCGTCGCCGCCCTGAAAAAGCTCCTGCGTGACAAAGGGCACAAACACCGCCACGTTGGAGGTGGTAAGGCTGCGCTGAATCTTTATCTGGTTGATGCCCAGCGGCAGGCTGGACACAAGGCCCTGTTCCTGCTGGTAGTCCAGCCGGACAAGCGAGCAGTTATACTTCTGTGCCACACCTGCGGCTTGGAACACATCGTTGCCCAGCTTTTGCTTGGTGTCGGCCACATTCAGCACAAGAAAGGTCAGCATGAAAAGCCGTTCGTTCCGGGTCTGCAATTTGTTCAGCAGCTTTTTGGCGTCCTCGCCGTAAGTGGCGAGGTCGCTGGGCAGGATGTCCATGTCGTACCCGGAACGGACAGCCTTTTTCTGCTCCTGAATCTTCATGGCGTCAAGGTCTGTGATCTTCCGCTTGATGGTTTTGATGGCCTCGGTCTGGTCGATGGCCTGCACATGGAGATTGACGAGAATGCCGCTTTCCGTTTTGAGAAAATCGGCCAGCATTTCATCCGAAAGTTCCGGCGCAAGGATTTGTAAAAAGCTCACAGCTCCATATTTGCCGCCCAGACCAAAAGTCTTGGCCGTACCGAAGCAGAGGGAGGACGGGGCCACAAAGTCCTTGGTGGACAGGCCGGAGGGCGCCAGCCAGTCCCAGTCAAAGCGGAACGGTTCCCCGTCCGGGTGGAAGATGCCGTGCAGCACCTCCAAACGCGCCTGTCCGTCCATGAC
This sequence comes from Faecalibacterium longum, assembly GCF_040094125.1. Classification (NCBI taxonomy): domain Bacteria; kingdom Bacillati; phylum Bacillota; class Clostridia; order Eubacteriales; family Oscillospiraceae; genus Faecalibacterium; species Faecalibacterium longum. The sequence continues at coordinate 12,117 of NZ_JBBNIH010000106.1, read as the reverse complement.
GTGCGCCACGCAGCCCATGGTCTTGAAATAGCCCAGCAGGTCAAGACCAATGCGGGTCAGCCGCGCCCGTGCGGTTTTTAGATTGTCTGCCTCGATGGTGAAGGTCAGGTACTTGGTTTTGACAATGCCGTTGTTTCCGCTGGCAAGCTGCTTTTGCAGGATGGCGGTGTACTCGGCGCGGATGTCGTCAAAATCATCCCCCTGCGGTGCGATCTCAAAACTTTTTGCGTACTGCACCGGGTCAACCTTGCGATTGAGAAACGAAAGCTGCACATGGATGGAGGCATCCACATAGTTGTACAGGTCGCACAGGTGTTCAAAGATGGCGGTCCTCGTTTCCGGCTGGGCCAGCTGATAGCTGATGTCCGTAAACTCAATGCACTTGGAAAAGGTGCGGGGCGTCACCCGGCACACGCCGTCCTGATACATGGCCTCATAGGGAATACTGGCCTGCGCCGAATGGGGCTTGCCGTCGCCCTTATACTTTCGGATGACGGCCTGAATCTCTTTCTTTTCGGCGCGGGTGAGCTTGACCGGCGCTTTTGCGCTCGTTTCGTTCTTTTGCTTTTTGGACAATGGCCTTTACCTCCTGTTCCATTTGGTATTGCCGCACAAGGGCGGCGTAAGCATTGTTGGTCTGATAGGGCCTTTCCTTGGGACGAATAAAGCAGCACTGAATCATTTGCTGAATCACCACTTCAAGGGGCTGGCCGTGCCGCTCAAACAGAGCGAACAGCAGCCCCGGCAGCATGGCAAAAATCATCAGCAGGGCCGCCGCGCTGTTGGAAAGATAGTCCCGGGTCAAAAAATAAAGCGGCCCGCCCGTGAGGAGCGCGCCGCCGAAGCAGACCAGCTGCCGCTTGGTCAGCCCGAATAAGACTTTGGATTTTACATGGGTCAAATCTTTGGGAACGGTCACATACGCCATACGTTTTTCCTTTCTCGGCCTTAGTGGGCACCAAACACCGACTTGCTGATGCTGCCGGTCTTGAACAGACAGAAACAGAGTAGCACGGTGTAGCCCATGCAGCCCCAGATGGCCCCGGCAATGTCCGCTGCACCTGAAATGTTGCGTATCAGCACCGCATAGATGCCCACGACAATCATAATCAGGAACGCTTGGAAGCCTAACGCCAAAAGCGATTTCAAATAGTTCTGCCCGGTGCTGCGCCACTCGCTGCTGCCCATGGTCGCCAGCGGGATAGGCCCCAGTGCGGTCACAACGTAAATCTCAATCATGCGGCCGTAGGTCACAAGGAAGATGCAGATGGACAGGATGTTCATGGTCAGGCCCACCACAAGGGTCTGGAACCACAGGCTGAGCAGACTGCCGATGGTCATGCTTTCCAGTTGAAATTCCAGTCCGGGTATCAGGCGGTCAAAGTGGATGGATGTTTCGCCAATGATAACGCCGGAACTTTGGTTGACAACGCTCTGGGTGGCATCGAACACACCCATAACGATATTCCATGTGTTGCTGACTATGAGGATGGCAAAGGCAGACTTGAAAATCCAGCGGAAGAACATGGAAGTATCGAAGTCGTGCATATTGTTCTTTTCGGTAATCATCTGGATAAGCTCATGGCACATCACAAGGGCAAGGATGGCCGCTGCAATGGGCAGCACCACCGTTTCGGAAAGACTGCGCAGCATATTGAAAATGCCGCTGTTCCATGCCTGCGGGGTAGAACCAACGTCCGAAGCGATTTCGCCCACCTTGGCGTTCACGTTGTCGAACAGGCCGGAGAGGTTGCCCGTGATGCCATCTATCAAAATGCCTTTTATCCATTTCTCGATGATCTCACTAATCAAGCAAAGATACCTCCTTTCCCGCGCCCTCCCATGTGAGCGGGAGAGCGCGGTGGGGTCTCAAAGGTGGATGTACGGATAAGTTGAGGTTAGCCCAGCAGCCCGGACAGCAGCGGGACAAGGGTCATGCCAATGAGGGCAACGCCACCTCCGGCGACAAGCTGCTTGATTCCTTGGCTCTTGCTTGCCGGGTTGTCCGCCCCATATCCCTCCAAAAGATTGACGCCGCCCCATACGCAAAGCGCTCCGCCGAGGCCCACAACGATGGTCTGCAAAGTATCAACTGCACTATTGAAAAATTCCATAAATTTACCTCCATAAATTCAGATTGTGATGGTGTTTGGGTGCAAAAAAAGCCGCCGTACACAGCGGCAGCCTCACAATCCGCAGACGGCCCGGAGTTACTGGCCGTCCCGCCATTTCAGCACAGCCAGCGAAAAAATCTCGCCCCATGCTTCACACAGTCTGCGGTCTATTTCCCTTGCCAGTTCTTCGGCTTCCCCATCCGTGGGCGGGGTATCATGTTCCGCGATCCACTGGCACAGCACCGCAGCGGAAATGATCGCCCGGTAGATTTCTTTCTCATACCTGAAATAATCCGCAAATGTCCATTCGTCCGAGTGTCCCATCGGTCACGCTCCTTTCTCTATGGCCGCCTCATTCGGCGGCTGCATCTTCATCCGACAGGTCGATTTCGTACAGGTCAAAACTTTCGTCCTGTGCGACTACCTGCTGCCGTTTCCGGCGCAGGGTGGATAAGAACCTGTCCACCTCAAAGGTATTCTTTTTGTCCGCGTCCGCAAGGTACTTGTAGTGCGGGTGCTTTGTAATGTCGAACTTCTCCGAGAAGAACGGCCTCACGCCCCGCAGCTGCAAAATGCACCTGCCGCCGTCCATGATTGCGATTTCGTCCTCTGACATCAACGCCTTTCCTAATTTTTGATAGTTCAGTCCGTGGGAGGTTTGAGAACCCCGGTTCTCGCTGGTGTTGAAACTGTCGATGGTCTCTTTCCCCAGCGCATCGGAGATCTCTTTGGCATTCTTACCCCGCCCACTCAAAAAGAGAACAGAATCGCAGTTGTCCGAAATGATTTCGGCCGCATCCTTGTAGATGGCTTTTAGCTGCGACTGGCTCTGCAAAATGATGGATGCCGAGATTTCCCGGCTGCGGATGGTGGCGATCAGCTTGTCGAAGTTGGGAATCTTCCCAATGTTGGCGAACTCGTCCAGAATCAGCCGTACATGGACAGGCAGTCGGCCACCGTATTTATCATCCGCACGGTCACACAGCAGGTTGATAAGCTGGCTTTGAAGCATGGCAAGAATGAAGTTGAAGGTGGTGTCCGTGTCGCTCATAATCAGGAACAATACCGTCTTTTCATCCCCGATGGTGTCCAGTTCCATTTCATCGTCCTCCATCAGCTCCCGCACCTCCCGGATGTCAAATGGGGCTAAACGGGCACCACAGCTTATCAGGATGGAGGAACGGGTCTTGCCGGCCGACAGCAAAAACTTTTTGTACTGCCGGACGGCGAAGTGGTCCGGGTCTTTCTGTTCCAGCCGTTCAAACATGAGGTCCACCGGGCTTTGAAAGTCCGGGTCATCCTCGCGGGCTTCACTGGCGTTTATCATTTCCAGCAGGGTGGTGAAGTTCATTTCCTCTGCCGGGGCCTCGTACCAGATGTAGCCAATGAGTGCGGTGTAGAACAGCCGTTCCGACTTCACCCAAAAATCTTCTGCTGATTTTTCACCCTCGCCTTTGGTGTTAGCGATAAGGGTATTCACTAGCTTCAGCACGTCTTTTTCCGAGTGGATGTAGACAAAGGGGTTGTACTTCATGGACTTGGAAAAGTTTATCGTGTTCAGGATTTTCACCCGGTAGCCTGCCCGCTGGAACATTTGGCCCGTTTCCAGAACCAGTGTGCCTTTTGGGTCTGTGACCACGAATGAGGTGGGATAGTCGGAAGTGGGGAAACATTGCATGAGGTTGGGCTTCACATAGAAGCGGGTCTTGCCGCTGCCGGAGCCGCCGATCACCAGCACATTCTTGTTCCGGGCCGTCTTAGGGTCTTTGGGCCGCCCGGTCATGGTCAGGCGTTCGGTCTGGGTCAGCAGGATGTTGTTTTCAAACTTGAGGTCGATGTACGGGGCAATGTCTTTAGCGGTGCCCCACCGGGCAGAACCGTATTCCTCGCCCTTGCGGTACTTCTTGGCGTTCTTGCCCTTGCTGTACACGATGAGCCGGACAGCCACCGCCCCGGCAACGCCCACGCACAGGTCAAACAGATGCAGGCTGGGCAGCGGGCTTGCAAAGGCGACAGAGATGCCGTTCGTCAGGTGGAGCAGCTTTGCCGAAGCATCCACGCCCGCCGCCAGACGGTACGCCTGCCCGCATTTGGCGAACAGGTACACGAACAGCAGATACGGTAGATTCAGCACCAGCAGCTTTTTCCATTCAGGCTTCATCGTTCCAGCCCCCTTTGCTTGATTTTTTCTTTGGCGCGTTTCGGCTGCTGGGCCGCTTTCTGCTTGGCTGCGGTCAGCACCTTGCGGATGGAGGGCCGCTGCTCCTTAGTGAGCGTTTTGGCCGTGAACTCCCGGAACGCCTGTTCCAGATTATCCGCATCCTTGGCCTTGAAGATCACGATGTAGTGGGGCGGCTGGGTGGTCTTGTCCTTGCGCAAGGTAAAGTCCACGCCGTACTTCTTGGCGCAGGGCTTGAACGCCCCGATGTTCGCCTCCGTGACTTCAATGTTGGTCAGGGCCGCACCATGGGCTTTCAGCTGTTTCAGGCTTTGCTTGCCGTGGTGCAGCTTTGGCCCCTTGGCCCGGTGCTGCAAATATTTTTTCAGGGCAGCTTGCAACGCTTGGGCGGTGAGCTTGCCCGTTTTCATGGACAGGGCAATAGTTTTCTGGGTGACTTCTTCCTGCATTCAGCATCCCTCCTTGGCAGGTAGTCGGAAAAACAGCAGCTAGGGTGGAACCACCAGCCGCCGCAGGTAAAGGGTTCTCATGGGTGGACGCTCCTTTCGGTCAGTTGTTGGGCGGGCGGCCCCAATCGGGCTGTGCCATGTCGTGCGCCACAAGGGACGCATAGTAGCTGTTGATGGTGCTGGGGGCGTTAAACAGCATGGCCCGCAGGTATTGCTTGATGTTTCGGACTTTGGTGGTGTTGTCCCGCAGGCAGTCCATGACGAACTCAATGTGATGGCTGTCCAGCTTCAAGAATTTCGCCTTGACCAGTTCTGCCGGGTAATCGTCCCCGGCCACCCGGATGGACTTGCGGGAAGTGCAGACCGTTTCCAGCAGGATGTCCACGATCTCGTCCAGCTGTTCCCGGTCTATCCGGGGATTCTGGGTGAGGGTGTCATACTCGATGTTCTCCAAAATCAGGCCCCGGTAGATTTGATAGGCCGTTTCCTTTCGGCTTCCCGTCCGTTCCGGCGGCGGTGCCTCTGCCTCGTCCTCGTCCAAAGGCAAGGGGTTTGGGGAATGGATAGGAATGGAATCGGTATTTAATCCCTCTTTCTTTTGTTTTTCTGTAATTAGTTTATCTTTATTTAATTGCATTGGATTTTCCAACGTAGGGTTTTCCTGCGTGGGATTCTCCAACGTTGGATTTTCCAATGTAGGTGAAACCGATGCAGGGACAGGCTGCGGCAGCTCGAAAATCACATAGTCTGCACCGCGCAGCCGCCCTTTCTCGTCCCGTTCTCTGGAACGCTGGATGTAGCCCGCCTGTTCCAGTTCCCGGATGGCCTGCCGTATCGCGTCAATGCTTTCCCGGTTGATACGGGCCAGCCCTTGCAGGGTGTAGTCCCAATCTTCCGGCAGGGAGAGCATTTGGGATAAAAGACCTTTGGCTTTCAGGGACAAGGCCCGGTTCCGCAGGTGGTGGTTTGACATGACCGTGTAGCCGCTGTTCTTTTCTACCCGAAATACTGCCATTTCACGGATGCCTCCTTTCGTTGTAAACAAAAAAAGCAGCGTTCATTTGCTCCCGGTGATGGGAGAAGTGAACGCTGCGCGTACTTGATAATTTTTAGGTTGTGTGGTATATAAAAGGCAACTATATTTCAAACACGGCTGCCCATCGGGGTGCAATACAAGCAAGTTGCTATCCGATGACCTTAAAAACGAATTGTACTACGATGGTTTTTGAAAAGTTCTGTATCACTACTCGCACCAAACAATGGAAATCCGAACCTTTTCTCGATAGGAGAAGGGTTCGGATTTTTCGTTTTCTTTGGAAATGAGAATGCCGCGGTTGCGCAGCAATGAAAGCCCCAGTGGGGCTTTTAAGCGGCAGAGCGGTCTTGCGCCAGCAAGATGGAGGGGGCTCCCCCCGACAAGCTCCGGCTCGTTCCAAACGGCTGTGTGTCCGAAACCTTATCAAAAAAGACGTATCACAAAGGTCACAACTGTAAAGGTGCCGTAAGGCAGAAGGAACACAAACATGAAGTACGAGGAAAGAGCCTGCAAATTCAACATGGACACCGGCTGCGTGGAGCTGCAGCTCCGGGGTCGAGGATGTACTGGATGTGACTATGGCGCAGCAGACGGAACTGGACTACCTTATCTATAACGACCCGCTGGGCTACGTGGATTTGATTTTGAACGGTGATGCGGAGAAATATTTGGGGAATGTGACCGGTAGCCATGGATTAGAAGATTAAGCAAAGAAAGCGCAGGAGCATTTTGAGAATGTTCCTGCGCTTTCTTATACCTGTTCCATCAACTTGATGAATCCATCACACTATGGGCGGTCTGAAGATCAACGCAGACGCAGAGGTTCTTGATACGCAGGGAAATGTCATTCCCGGTCTGTATGCCGCTGGCGAAACTACCGGCGGTGTGCATGGCGGCAACCGCATTGGCGGTAATGCCGTGTGCGACTTTGTTGTGTTTGGCCAGATCGCGGGTAACAACGCTTCGGTTTACACAGCAGATTAAGCGCAAACAAGAGCCACAGTAATAAAAATTAAGAGACAGGGCTGTTGTAAAATACAACGCCCTATTTTCAAACGGTACAACGAAAGAATTTTGACTGTATTTTTCTAAAATTAAAGCAAGTGCAACACTTTTTCTCAAAAATCAAAAATTTTTGATGGAGATGTGATGCACTTGCTTTTTTGTGTTATTCGATTTTACGATTATTTTTGAATCCTACTAGGGCTGTCTACGCCATTTTGCAACAGCCCCTTTTTACCCGGCAGGCCGCAGCTGTTCGAATCCACCCTAGAAAGTGAAACTTTAGTTTTTTATAAAACAAAAAGCCCAGCGTATTTTCGTACGCTGAGCTTTTTTGGTGGGCGCGGGTGGATTACGCAAGCCGCGCTGCTAAAAACAGCCTAGCAGGCTGTTTTTGCGCTGTCTTCGGCGACAGCGCCGCAGCTGTTCGAACCCACCCTAGAAGTTTCTTTGCAAAGTTCCAGATAAAACAGAAACTCCAGCATCTTTAAAGACACTGGAGTTCTTGGTGGAGCGAAGCAACCTAAATCCGAACCATTGCCCTCTGGGGCATTCTTGGCGGCAATTTCATCGAAAGTGATGGTTTTTGTGCCGTCTTTGTAGTTGAACGTAATCAAAACTTTTTCATCATAGAGATAAACAGCGTTCACGAACGTATTGATAAGCGTCTCCCGGTGGCTTTTCACGTTCGGGTCGAGCTTGCGGAACCGGGTCAGCCAGAAACGAACCTGATTTTCGCTTAACCGAGGCCGAGCGATTTTTTCTTCGGCGATCCGAACCTCAAGTTCTTTCTGCTGGGCTTCCAGCTTTTCCAAACGCGACTTGGTGGAATTGGTCAGCACACCCGCTTGGATGGCGTTCAGCATATTTTCAATGCCGTTCTCTACCTCGCGCATCTGCTTTTCCAGGAAAGGGAGAGTGGTGTTTTCCTGATCCTGCAACTCCATCACTTCCGCAACGATGGCATCAATCACGGCATCGTCCTGAATCAGCTTCATGGTTTCAGCTATGACCAAATCTTCCAGCCACTCTTTACGGACGGTCTTTTTCTTGCAGGTCTTGAAACGCTTCGCGGTGGCGCACTTATAATAATGATGAACGACCTTGTTTCTACCCGTACCGCACTCGCCGAACATCATCGCGCCGCACATTCCGCAGAACAGCTTGGTGGTGAGCAAGTAATCGTCCTCGGCCTTGTGGCGGGCAGGAGCGCGGCTGTTCTTTTTGATTTTCAGCTGCACTTCCTCAAACAAATCCTTGTCCACGATGGCCGGGATACTGTCGGGCATCACAATGTCCTTGAAGTGGTTTTCTCCGATGTACCGCTTATTTGTCAGCAGCTTCTGAACACTGTTGTAGGTGAACTTCTGGTTGCGGTTAGTGGTCACGCCGCTGTCGTTCAGCCAGTTCATCAGTTCTTTCATAGTTGCGCCATCGTTGTACCGCTGAAAGGCTTCTACCACAAAGGGAGCTTTCAGCGGGTCGACTTGAAAGAACTTCTCCTCATCCACCTTAAAACCAATGGGAATCGTGCCGCCGTTGTACTTCCCCTTCAGAACATTCTCGGTCATGCCGCGCACAACTTTTTCAGAAAGTTCTGCCGAGTAGTATTCAGCCATGCCGGTGAGCATACTCTTGACCATGATACCCGCAGGGCTGTCAGAGATAGGCTCCGTGGCAGATACCAGCTTGACATGATTTCGTTCCAACTGGTACTCATAGTGGGCTGAATCATAGCGGTTCCGGGCAAAACGGTCGAGTTTCCAGACCAGCACGATGTCAAACAGCCGTTTTTCGCTGTCCTTGATCATCTGCTGGAAGTCCGGGCGGTTATCGGTTTTGGCGGAAAGGGCACGGTCAATGTAGTGTTTGACCACGGTAATGCCGTTCTTTTCGGCGTAGGCCGTACATTCACGAATCTGCCCTTCGATGGATTCTTCGCGCTGGTTATCGCTGGAATAGCGGGCGTAAATCACGGCGGTCATGCAAACACCCCTTTCACTTCATTCTCCGCAGGCGGCGCACAAGGTCGGATGCGCTGTACAGCACACGAGCCACCGAAACAGCATCCCCGCCCACAATGTAGAACACCGAGTAGTTGTCCACCAGCATCTGCCGCAGCCCTTGAGTGCGCTCCGGCTCACTTTCCACTAGCGCACAGCGCTCTGGCAGGATGTTCAGGGATTGGATGGCTTCTGCAATGCGGTTATACTGCCCCATGGCCGTATCAGGCTCCAACAGACGGTCAGCAATATAGCTGTAAATCTGCTCCATATCGCTGAGGGCTGCACGAGAAATTTTCACGTCATACTGCTTCATCTGTGCTGTTCCCTGAACTGTGCGAATGCGCTTGCCGCATCCACGGTATCACCGTTCTGAATTTCCTTAATGCCTACCTGCAAGGCTGCATGAAGCTGATCATCGGTCATGGTGTCAGCATTCAGAGCCGCAGGAGCTTTCGGCAGGGACAGAGAAAAGGGGATGCCGCCAGTCAGGGTGATCTGGCGCAGGTACATATCAATGGCGGTTGCCATCGGGATGCCGAGCTGCTTCAGCACATCCTCGGCCTGCTGCTTGACGGTAGGGTTCACACGGAGATTGAGCGTCATTGTTTTTTCCATGGTTATCACCTCGGATTTATTGTAACGTATTTTGCGTTGCAAGTCAATTCGAGGTGAACGCGCAAATGAAATTCTCCATATCGCACAATATATTCATCGTTAAATTGTTCAAAGCGCGGGATATTCACCCTCTATAATAAATTCTTGGAGTGTGCCTAGCTTTTGCTGAGTAGTAAGTTTGAATATTATCTCTCTTGGCTGCGACCATGGCAGACTGGAAGTTTAACCTTCAATAAACTATTTACTGTACAATTCTTTTAGAATACACCAAAGATTCATTATCACACCAACGCCACCAACAAGTGCAATGAGAATCCCTGCAACTACTGTAAGGCGAACATTTTGATTAAAGGCATACCATAAAAAATTAGTGTCCGCACAAAGTATAAGCAAAATTCCAACAATAAATATGCTTACCGATACGATTGCTGTAAGAATTTTTTTCATGTTACACTCTCCTTTGTGTATCACTGTTATTCTCCGAGAAAGTTCGACTCACATCCCTATGATAGTGAACACATCATTCGTTTCAAAACACTTTGCTGCCCAAGGAACTGCTTCTGCAATAATCTCTTTGCAAGTACATCCATCCGATTGACTTTTTGTTAAAATATTATCCCATTGTACTTTTGTAACGATTGTTATTCCATAAAAGTCAAACTCTGGAATCACTTCAAGAATCAGATCTGAAACATGGCGGCTATTCCATACTTCATCACTGATGCTAATAGATGTGTCAAGCCAGCACTTGTCATGATACTGCCCTTGTTGAAATTCCAAGTAGCAGCTGCTGTGTGAGGCTTTTCTTTGATCTTCGTCAATAAAATACTTCAAATTAGTTCACCCGTATTAGCAGATAGCTGTGGTCATCGCTATGTACTACAAGCGGAAAAGTTATATCAAATCCCATTGATCGTTAGCAATTCAACCCATCACAGTAACCATCTGGAAGTATTGATACTGATATTCGTCTTCTAATACAGCCTGCATCTCTTCCATGTATAACGGGTCTTTCAACAGTTTGAGATGAAATGCTCGCTCTCTCCAAAGTCGGACTCCAATTTCAGGGAAAAGATATTCCGTTCCCAGTTGCAAGTCCTTTTCGTTGCAAACAACGTTGTCCTTTTTCATTAAGCTATCAATAATACACTCGGCGGTTGTATTAAACATATCCAGCCCGAACAATTTTATTGATGCCACTTTAGACAACTCTCTCTGGATGCCGATTTCAGTAGCTTTTCCGTTCCGATACTGCACCAGAAAGAACGAATCATTATCCATATATCGTCCTGTTATCAAATTAGGATCACCAGTTTCAGCACAACGCTCCATTTGCATTGCTTCATCAGAAGAATTCGACCACTGTTTCTTCATTTGTAGAAGAGCATTTTCTAGCTCATCTGGTGCCATACCTAATTTTAATTGTCCAATTCCAATATGTGGTATAATAATTATCTCTTTCATAACAAAACCTTATACCAAAAAGGTAAACCACACAAATGCAGCAGTTGCACATATCATCAGAACCAGTAGTATCGTACTTGCAAGTTTCTTCTCAATGGAAACTTTCTGATTTTCGCATAGGACAATCTGCTGAAGATTGTGAAATTCGGCTTCGCTGACATTTCCATTTAATACTTTCCATGCAGTGCAGCGATCTGTAACCAGCAAAAAATCGGACAGCATTTCCATAAAGATGACAGCGAAAAATGCCAGAGAAAAGAACCACATCCCATTCCATTGAAGTTCTGTCAACACCCTCTGAAGGCTTGAAGGCTTTAATGACACTAACGAAATAATGTAAATCAACGTGTTGCAGAATTCTCTTGCTAATGGCCCTTTTTGTTTAAGAAAATCCATTTTCAACCCTTTCCTTACAAACGGAGTGACTTAACCACCAATAGCCTGATAGTAATCCGTTTTAGAACGAATCAAAGAACCGTTTGACTTGTATTCTTTGACAGTTTGATGGTAGCAATATTTTCGAAATATGTGTTCTATTTTTTCTGCATTGGAATCACCTCATATCAAGTTTGAATTCATATTCTATGCGTCAAATTGTGACTGATTTCAATGTTTTTTTTGGTGATGACTAAGATGTTTTATTTAGCTCATTTCGTCCGATGCGGTAAATCTTCTTGTCTTGTTCTCCTACTTCAACAATAAGTTCATTTTTATTGTGATGAACTATTACTGGAATATAGCTATCGGAATTTTCCACCATCAAACATGTGACTCCATTCGTCCATTCACTGTTCAATTCCTTTGATAGCATGGAAATGATTTCTTCTTTCGTCATTTTGATTAATGAATAACCTCCATTTTGTACACTCCCCCAGGAGCTTTTGCTTAGTCAACGTTGCTCACACTGCGTTTGTGACAGCTTTTTTGAAAAAAGTTCAAAATCTTGTCAGCTTTGGACGCTTCAACGAAAAAGTGTCCACACATTTGTAAATAATTACAAGCGTGTGGGCAAAAATTCAGCCAGTTAGGAAATGCTCTCTGCAATTTTTAGAATCTCTTCACGCGGTATCTTTCCAATGATCGTATGTGATATGCCATCTTTCTCCCATACTAGCACATATCTTGTACGGCCTCCGCTATTGTTTGTTCCGAGTGTGGCATCGGCTGTTCCAACTTAACCTCGTTCTAAATAAACCGTCTGGCGGTATCTAACTGATTAACATTTCAACAAAGAAGCTGTGGTTGGAGCCTC
>NZ_JBBNIH010000105.1:0-71048 GCF_040094125.1 Faecalibacterium longum | reverse complement strand
GCTGCCGGCAAGGTCTACTACCTGAACTTCAAGCCCGAGCAGGATCAGGATTGGCAGGATCTGGCCGCTGAGTACACCAAGGAGACCGGCGTGCCTGTGACCGTTGTCACCGCTGCTTCCGGCCAGTACGAGACCACCCTGATGAGCGAGATGGAGAAGAGCGAAGCTCCTACCCTGTTCCAGGTCAACGGCCCTGTGGGTCTGGCAAACTGGAAGGACTACTGCCTCGACCTGTCCGACAGCCAGCTGTACGGTGAGCTGACCAGCGACTCCTTTGCACTGAAGGACGGCGATGCCGTTACCAGCATCGCTTACGTCATCGAGACCTACGGCATCATCTACAACAAGGAGCTGCTGACCGCCGCCGGCTACACCCAGGACGACATCAAGGGCTTCGATGACCTGAAGAAGGTCGCCGACGACATTCAGGCCCGCAAGGCTGAGCTGGGCGTTGATGGTGCTTTCACCTCCGCCGGCATGGACGGTTCTTCCGACTGGCGCTTCAAGACCCATCTGGCAAACCTGCCCATCTACTACGAGTACAAGGCTGACGGCATCGGCTCCACCGACGCCATCAAGGGCACCTACCTCGACAACTACAAGAAGATCTGGGACCTGTACATCACCGACTCTACCTGCGACCCCAAGCTGCTGGCTTCCAAGACCGGCAACGACGCCGTGGCTGAGTTCGTGGGCAAGAAGGCCGTCTTCTACCAGAACGGCACCTGGGCTTACAATGACGTGAAGGATCTGGGCGACGACAACCTGGGCATGCTGCCTATCTACATCGGCGCTGAGGGCGAGGAGAACCAGGGCCTGTGCACCGGCTCCGAGAACTTCTGGTGCGTCAACAACACCTCCTCCGATGAGGACATCCAGGCTACTCTGGACTTCCTGTACTGGTGTGTCACCTCTGAGGCCGGCACCAGCGCGATGGCTGACAAGATGGGCTTCGTCATCCCCTTCAAGAAGGCTAAGGACTCCACCAACCCCCTCATCGCCATCGCCAACGATTATGTTGCTGAGGGCAAGACCAGCGTTGACTGGTGCTTCTCCACCATGCCTTCCGAGGAGTGGAAGAACGGCGTCGGCTCTGCACTGACTGCTTATGCAGCAGGCACTGGCAGCTGGGACGATGTGGTCACCGCCTTTGTGGACGGCTGGGCCAAGGAGTACAAGCTGGCCAACGGCTAAACGTTCTCCTTCTTCCGCAGTAGCTGGATAACGGGGAGGCGGGCGATGTGTTCGCCCGCCTCCCCTTCTTTTTCAGGAGGTATATCATGCAAAAGGCCATCAGTAAATATTGGCCGGTGTTCGTACTGCCCACTCTGCTGGCGTTCATCATCGGCTTCATCTGGCCCTTCATCTGGGGCATCTATCTTTCCTTCCAGCGTTTCACCACCGTGAGCAAGACCACCTTCGTGGGCCTGCAGAACTACATCAACGTCTTTTCGGACGAGACCTTCCTCCACGCCTTCAGCTTTACGGCGGCGTTCACCGTGGTGTCCACCGTTCTCATCAATGTCTGCGCCTTCGCCATCGCGCTGGTGCTCACCCGCGGCATCCGCGGCACCAACCTCTTCCGCACCGTCTACTTCATGCCGAACCTCATCGGCGGCATCCTGCTGGGCTACATCTGGCAGATCCTGCTCAACGGTGTGCTGGCCAACCTGCAGAGGCCTCTGCTGGCGCTGGACGCCAAGGCCGGTTTCGTCGGTCTGGTCATCCTGATGTGCTGGCAGCAGATCGGCTACATGATGATCATCTACGTCGCGGGTCTGCAGAGCGTCCCCGGCGACCTCATTGAGGCTGCGAAGATCGACGGCGCAAATGACCGTGAGATCCTGTTCAAGATCAAGATCCCGATGGTCATGCCCAGTGTCACCATCTGCACCTTCCTCACCCTGACCAACAGCTTCAAGCTGTTCGACCAGAACGTGGCCCTGACCGCCGGTGAGCCTGCCAACGCCAGTGAGATGCTGGCCCTGAATATCTACAACACCTTCTATGGCCGCTCTGGTGCTCAGTGGAAGGGCATCGGTCAGGCAAAGGCCGCGGTGTTCTTCCTCATCGTCGTGATCATCTCGCTCATCCAGCTCAAGTTTACCCGTTCCAAGGAGGTGCAGCAGTAATGCCGAAAGATAAAAAAATGTGGGACAACATCCTCACTGTCATCATGAGCCTGCTGTGCCTGCTCTGGATCTATCCCATCGTCCTGATCTTGCAGAACAGCCTGAAAATAGAAGGCACCTTCACCACTTCCACCGTCTTCAAGCTGCCTACGGCTGAGACCTTCGCGGGCCTTAGCAACTACATCTACGGCGTCACCAAGATGGGCTTTCTGTCCAGCCTTGGCTACAGCCTCGTCATCACCGTGTCCAGCGTGGCCCTCATCCTGCTGTGCTGCTCCATGACCGGCTGGTACCTTACCCGCGTGAACAACAAGCTGAGCAAGTTCATGAATCTGCTCATCGTCTTCTCCATGGTCGTCCCCTTCCAGATGGTCATGTTCACCCTGTCCAAGACCGCCGACACCCTCAATCTGAACACCCCCTGGAACATCTGCATCATCTATCTGGGCTTCGGTGCCGGTCTGGCCGTGTTCATGTTCACCGGCTTCATGAAGAGCGTCCCCATCGAGATCGAAGAGGCTGCCATGATCGACGGCTGCAACCCGATCCAGATCTTCTTCAAGGTCGTCTTCCCCATCCTCAAGCCCACCATGATCTCCACCGCCATCCTTGAGACGATGTGGGTCTGGAACGACTACCTGCTGCCCACGCTGGTGCTGGACATCAAGAAGTACCGCACCATTCCCATGGCCATCCAGTATTTCCGCGGCGGCTATGGCCGCGTCGAGCTGGCCCCCATGATGGCCTGCATCATCATCGCCATCATCCCCATCATCATCCTTTACATGACCTGCCAGAAGTACATCATCGAGGGTGTCGTGGCAGGCGCTGTCAAGGGTTAAAACAAGGAGGTTCCAGCCATGCGTGCAAGCGGCATTCTGATGCCCGTCTTCAGCCTGCCGGGTCCTTACGGCATCGGCACGCTGGGAAATGAAGCCTTTGCCTTCGTCGATTTCCTTGCGGCTGCAAAGCAGACCTACTGGCAGATCCTCCCCATCGGCCCTACGGGCTACGGGGACAGCCCCTACCAGAGCTTTTCTGCCTTTGCCGGCAACCCTTACTTTATCGATTTCCGTCTGTTGGCAGTGGACGGCCTCCTCACCGAGGCTGAGCTGCCCGCGTCCCAGCCGGTGGGTCCCGTCGATTACGGTGCGCTCTACCAGCAGCGGCCCGTGGTGCTCCATAAAGCGGCTGACCGCCTGCTGGCTTCCCCCACCCCGGCCTATGAGGCTTTCTGTGAGGCCCAGAGCGGCTGGCTCGAGGACTATGCCCTCTTCATGGCCGTCAAGGCCGAGCAGGAGCAGGCCGGTCTCTCCGACTGGCCCGACGACCTGCGCACCCGGGAGCCTGCGGCCCTCACCGCCGCCAAAGAGCGGCTGGCCGCCGAGGTGGACTACTACAAAGCCGTGCAGTTCTTCTTCTACACCCAGTGGAACGCCCTCAAGGCCTATGCCAACAGCCACGGCATCCAGCTGGTGGGCGACATCCCCATCTACGTCAGCCCCGATTCCAGCGACCTCTGGACCCACCCGGAGCTGTTCCAGACCGACGGCGCCGTCCACCTGACCAGCGTTGCCGGATGTCCGCCCGACGCCTTTGCCGCCGACGGTCAGCTCTGGGGCAACCCGCTCTACGACTGGCCCCGCCATGAGGCCGAAGACTTCCGCTGGTGGAAGCAGCGCATCAAACACGCTACTTCCATCTACGACGTCGTCCGCATCGACCATTTCCGGGGCTTCGAGAGCTACTACTCCATCCCCGCCGGGAACAAGACCGCTGCGGGCGGTCACTGGGAGAAAGGCCCTGACCGCGCCTTCATCGACGCCATGCACAAGGCTCTGGGCGAGGGCGGCATCATCGCCGAGGATCTGGGCTATCTGACCCCCGAGGTCAAGGCCATGCTGGCCGCAAGCGG
The DNA here is from genome assembly GCF_040094125.1 of Faecalibacterium longum. NCBI lineage: Bacteria > Bacillati > Bacillota > Clostridia > Eubacteriales > Oscillospiraceae > Faecalibacterium > Faecalibacterium longum. Next base: position 67,001 of record NZ_JBBNIH010000105.1, on the reverse strand, counting down.
CTACCCGGGCATGAAGATCATGCAGTTCGCCTTCGACAGCCGCGAGCCGGGCAACTATCTGCCCTACACCTACCCCCGCAACAGTGTGGTCTACACCGGCACCCACGACAACGTGACCGCCGAGGGCTGGCGTCAGAGCGCCAGCGCCGAGGATGTGGCCTACGCCTGCCGCTACCTGCGCTGCGCACCCGAAGACCTCACCGAGGCCATGATATGCGCCTGCCTTTCCTGCGTGTCGGACATGGCTGTCATCCCGCTGGCCGACTGGCTCCATCTGGACGCTGAGGCCCGCATCAACACCCCCAGCACCCAGGGTGCCAACTGGCAGTGGCGGCTCACCCAGCCGCTCACCCCGGCCCTCAGCGCTCACATCGCTGAGCTGACCACGCTGTACCACCGTGTGCCGGGCGAAGAACTTTAAGTTTTCCCCATTTTTCTCCGATTCATCCTGATAGCAGCAGCGCCCTGCCTGCCGTCCCCTCACGGACAGCAGCCGGGGCGCTGCTGTTTTTGCGTTTTTCTTCAAATTTCACACAACATTTTTTCGGAGTCTCCGGCCTGCTTTGCTCTTTATATTTTATCGTTTTTTCGTTTGTTTCTCCTGGATTTTCCGTTTTGGAGTCCCAAATCCCGTTCCGATTATGTTTTTTCGCTCTCTTGTTGTTTTTGGGCAATTATGCTATAATTCAGGTAACTTAGTCCCCGTCTGTGGACGGAGCGCATGTGCGAAAGGAGCATTCCCACTATGGAACTTACATATCAGAGCCCGCTGATGCCGGCTTCCTACACTGCCCTCTCTGCCGATGAAATGACCTATATTGATGGCGGTGCCATCCAGATAGGCTCTTATCTCATCGAATTCCATCCCGAGGCCCTGCTTCAGTCTGTGGTCAACTTCACGGTCAACTTTGGCCAGCTGATGGGCAAAGCCGCCCTCGGCACAGCCGTTGGCGGCCTCATCCTGATGCACAAGGATGGTCTGACTCTGTCCCAGTCGGTCTCCTATTACTGGGATGGCCAGAACAAGGCCGGCAAAGCTGCCACTGTGGCGGTCGGCGCTCTCGCTGGCTGGTACGGCGCAATGCAGGCTATCCAGATCTATAACACGGTCAAGTCCATCTTCATCGAGCTCAAGAATGCTTACGCGCAGACCAAGGCAAATATTGCCGCGTCCCAGCAGCAGGATGCCGGCATCACTGACCCCATCGTGGCTGCAGCTGCCTGAGTCTGTTTGATTTGACGGAGTGATAGAAAGGAGTCGTTTATGAAACGCATCCAGATGCCTTCTTCCTATGCTGTTGTACCGGACGGAGAAAAAGCCCTTCTTGGCGGCGGCGGCGCATTTCGTGACGCATGGACCTCATTTACGGACCATCTCCGTTTCACTGATTTCTTCTTTAGAGGTGGACTGCTCTCTCTCTCCATCTCGTTCATTCCGAAGCTGCTGTTCAATGTGGTCAAGGCCGGCTTCAATGCCGTGGAAGGCGTCCACACCTTCTTCTTCGGCGGACCGAGCAAGGCTGCAGAAGACCTTCAGACCTACAAGAACGATATGAGCGCTCTGCGTGCAGACGCAAAGTCTCAGCGCGGCTGATTTTTCCTGAAATCAAAAATGCCCTGCGGCGGTGGATCCTCACCATGCCGCAGGGCATTCTTTTTGTGTTTTACATGACCCGCACGGTTCCCTGTTCCCGCAGCGAGAGCAGATAGCAGCAGCCCGGGCCGAACAGCGCCTCCATCGCAGCGCAGTAGCGCTTTACCAGCGCATCCGGTACAAAAGCCTGGATCGTTCCGGCAAAGCCGCCGCCCTGCATCCGCCATGCACCGCCGGTGCCTGCAAGGATGCTCTGGCTGATAGCCAGCGCCGCCGACAGCCCCTGATGCTTCGGCGAAGAAACACAGTAGACATTCTGGCAGCACTCAAAGGACGAGTGGCCGCTCTTCTCCACCAGCCGGGCAAAGGCGGCAAAGTCTCCTGCCACAAGAGCATCTCTCTGGGCAAGGGTACGGGCATTCTCCTCAAAATAGTGGATGGCACGCAGCACGGCGCGGTCGCCGCATTGTTCCCGCAGACGGGGCAACTCCTGCCAGAAGTGTTTCTCCTCCACCTCGCCCAGCACCTTGCCGCCCAGACAGGCTGCCACGGCTTCCATCTCGTTCCGGATGGCCGCGAACTCGCCGGTCAGCTCGCTGTGGCTGGCGCGGGTATCGGTGACGCAGAGGGTCATGCCCTCGGGCAGGACGCCGTCCGCATGTATCTTCTCAATTTTCGGTGCCGTCGGGTCGGCAAAATCCGCAAAGAGCACCCCGCCCACGGCGCTGGTCAGCTGGTCCAGCAGGCCGCTGGGCTTGCCGAAGTAGGTATTCTCCGCAAACTGGCAGATGCGGGCCAGCGCAGGGGCGTCCAGGCCGCAGCCATATTCCGTGTTAAGGATAATGGCCACGCCCATCTCAAAGGCTGCTGAGCTGGACAGTCCCGAGCCCCGCAGCACATCGCTGGCCGTGTAGGCATCGAAGCCGCCCACATCGCAGCCCTTTGCCCGGAAGCCCTCCGCGATGCCCCGGATGAGGCTGGCCGAGTGGGTGCTCTCCCCCTGCTGCGGCTCCGCTTCGGTCAAATCAATGACGTCCAGCTTGTTGAAGCCACGGGACTTGACCCGGATGAAGCCATCCTCGTTCCGGGACGCCACCGCCACAAGGTCCAGCGTGACCGCACCCGCAAGGCCGTAACCGTGCTGGTGGTCGGTGTGGTTGCCGCCAAGCTCTGTGCGGCCCGGAGCCGAATAGACCTGCACCTGCCGCCCCGGCCCATAGTAAAGCTCAAACTGCTCAAGGGCCGCATCATAACGGCTGCGCTGGCGGGCCAGGACCTCCTCGCTGCCGCCGTAAAGCGCGGCCAGCGTGGCGTCCCACCTCCCTGCTGCGATCTGTTCTCTGAGCTGCCTGCTGGTTGCCATCCAGAACCCCTCCCTGCGCTCTCTGCAATGTTCGGTTTGTTACCGCTATTGTAATGCATCCGCTGCCATTTTGCAATTTCAACCCGCAAAAAAAGTAATTTTCGGTGTCCAGTCCAAAGAATAAGATGTACTTTTGTTGAATTTGCGGGGGCAGATGTGGTATACTCAGGCTATAGAGCCAACAGGCAGGAGGGAACCGCAATGGCAGACGTCTACAAGCAGTCGTTCAAGCAGAACTACACCAACAACATCGAGCTGTCCATCTTCAACTGCGGTCTGGAGCGCTGTGCTCCGGGGCAGACCTGGGGTCCCGGCATCCGGGACCACTACCTCATTCATCTGGTCGTCTCGGGCAAGGGCGTGTTCGAGGTCGGCGGACGCACCTACGAGGTCGTGCCGGGCGATCTGTTCTTTGCCCGCCCCAGCCAGCTCATTCGCTATACTGCCGACGAGGCCCAGCCGTGGGAGTACAGCTGGGTCGGCTTCAACGGTGCCTGCGCCCACAAGCTTGCGGCGCAGCTGCCTTTCACCGACGCTGCTCCCGTCCACCACACCCAGGACCTGGAGGGGATGCGGGCGGCCCTGAGCAGCATCTACTCTTCCCGCGGCCTGCAGCCCCAGGACGAGGCCGCGATGGTGGGCTATCTCTACCTGTTCATCGCCGCCCTGATGCGGGAGACCAGCGAGAGCCGCCCCCACAGCACCTCTTCTTCCAGCCAGTATGTCCTGAACGCCATCAAGTACATCCAGTTCAACTACTCCCACGACATCTCCATCGACGATGTCGCCAAGAGCGTCGGCGTCTCCCGGAGCCATCTGTACCGGGTGTTCATGCTCAATGTGGGCAAAAGCCCCATCGACTATCTGACCGAATACCGGGTCAACGAAGCCTGCAAGCTGCTGCGCAGCGGCACACTGTCCATTGCCGAGGTGGCGGCATCGGTGGGCTTCCTCGACCAGTTCTATTTTTCGCGGGTGTTCAAGCGCGCCAAAGGTGTGCCGCCCAGCAAGTATATGACTTCGCAGGCTGACGCAGACGTCCAGCCCGCCCCTGACGAGACATAAGGAGAGATCATTCCATGCCCTTACAGAAAAACCAGCTTCTCACCCTCCGCATCGAGCGTCTTTCCAGCGACGGCAGCGGCGTTGCCCACTCGCCGGAGGGCGAGGCCGTCTTCGTCCCGGGTACTGCCCCCGGCGATGAGGCTCAGGTGCGTATCGTCAAGGACTGCGGCCGGTATGCCTTCGGCATCCTGGACAAACTGCTCACTCCTTCGCCTGACCGCATCCCGGTGGACTGTGCTGTCGCCGGCCCCTGCGGCGGGTGCAGCCTGCGGCACATGGACTACGCCGCCGAGCTGCGGTCCAAGCAGGAGAGCGTCGCCGACGCCTTCCGCCGCATCGGCGGACTGGATGTGCCGGTGCTGGATGCCCTTCCCTCCCCTGAGGTGGACCGCTACCGCAACAAAGTACAGTTCCCGGTGGGCCGCGACAAAAACGGTGCGCCCTGCATCGGCTTTTACGCCGGCCGCACCCACCGCATCGTCCCCTGCCCCGATTGCAGATTACAGCCCGGCGTCCTGAACGACATCGGCAACGCGCTCTGCAGCTTCTTCGCCGCCCACGGCATCCAGCCCTACGACGAGGAGAGCGGCAAGGGCCTTGTTCGGCATATCTTCCTGCGCCGGGGTACACACAGCGGCCAGATCATGGTCTGCCTCGTCTGCACCCGCCCGAAGTTTCCCCACAGCGAGGAGCTCGTGGCCGCGCTGCGGGAGCAGTTCAGCGATATTGCGTCCGTCCTCATCAACGTCAACGCCAAGAAGACCAATGTCATCTTGGGTGAAGAGACCATCTCGCTCTACGGCCCGGGCTACATCGAGGATACTCTTTGCGGTGTGCCGGTCCGACTCGGCCCCCTCTCCTTCTATCAGGTCAACACACTGGCCGCTGAGCGGCTCTACGGCATCGCTGCCGAGTACGCCCAGCTGGAACCCTCGGACGTTCTGCTCGACCTCTACTGCGGCATGGGTACCATCGGTCTCTCCATGGCCGACCGCTGCCGGGAGCTCATCGGCGTGGAGATCGTGCCTGAGGCTATTGACAGTGCCAAGGCCAACGCCGCCCGGATGGGCGACGCCGTCGCCGCTAAGAGCCGCTTCTTCTGCGCCGACGCCGGTCAGGCTGCGGCCCGCCTCGCCGCTGAGGGCCTGCGGCCTGATGTCATCATGCTCGACCCACCCCGCAAGGGCTGCGACGAGACGACCCTTTCCGCCGTCGTCCAGATGTCCCCCCGCCGGGTGGTCTACGTCAGCTGCAACCCCTCCACCGCCGCAAGAGATGCCGCATGGCTCGAAGAGCATGGGTATCATGCGGAGAAGGTGCAGCCGGTGGACCTTTTTCCCCGAACACGGCATGTGGAGGTTTGCAGTAGTTATATCAGAGTAGACAAATAACCTGCCGATTTTGTCGGCGTCAACAAAATCGCGTTATTCGCGCGATTTGCGAAAAGTCAGCGAAAAGTGCGCGTAAATTCAGCGATTCCGCAATCTAAGCACAAAGGCCGCCCAGTACGGACGGCCTTTGTGCTTTTATTCTTTGTACGCTCCAATGCTCCTAAGGAAAGCCGATTCTTGAATGTATTGCACATCCTCTGCGATTGAGCTCACCGACGATCTACTGGATCGTATCTCAAAAGAGTTTACTATAAATTTTTGCAATGCCTGCAAATTGTAGTCAATTACCGACTTTCCGAAAAACAACGTAAGCGCCCGGATGATGGCTTCTTCATGTCCAGCAAATTCACATACAAACAGCTTGCGTTCCGGGATAAAATATACCCAATATGGAAACCGCTTTTTGTCATAGGAATTCTTTGCGTCAATGCATAGTGGGTCATTTTTTACGAAGTTCACCGCCCGAGCCATAATTTTGTTTAACTCGTTTTCTCCTATTGTGCAGCCTGCAGGAAAAAGCTCCTCCGTGAATTTCAAAAATAATTCTTCACCTTGGATTCCCGCAAACACTTCATTCCATACGGAACCCCATTCTTTATGCGCGTCGGTTTTTTCAAAAAGCATCGTACAGGCCAGTTTAATAAAGCTCTCAGGCGACGATACTTTGAAATGCAATTTTTCCATATATACCACCTATCAACTACGTCTCAGGGGAAAAGCTCCAATGTATATCAATATTTTCCCCGTCCAGATCTATACGGCGGATAAGGCTATGGACAAGCTCCCGCCTTTCGTCCAGAGTGCCGTTGTCCAGAACGTCCTCTGCCCCGACCAAGGCAGCCCGGGCAGCATCCAGGCGCTGGGTGGGCGGCTCCTCTACGGCCTCCGCCAGGGCGGCTTCCACGCCGTCAATTTCCGCCTGGAGCTTTGCCACGCGGTCTCCGACCATAGAGGCAGGCAGTGAACCGCCCATCTGGTACAAGTCCAGAACACGCCCCATCTGCGCCCGCAGATCGTTCAGGCGCTGTTGCAGCGCAGCCCGGCGCTGGGCTACATCTTCGTCCTGCTGCGGCCCGGACACCGCCAGCTCAAGCGCCGCCGGGTCAAACGCCAGCTTCCGAATCTCGCCCTCTATAATAGCGTCCAGCTTCGCCACCGCCCAGCGGTCATTCCGGCAGTTTGGATCGCGGATCATGTGCTTTGCGGATTTTGCCCGAGAGTAACAAACGTAGTATGGCCAGTAGCGCTTATTCTCGCCTCTTCCCGAGTAATTGCCACTGGCAAAGTACCGGGCGCCGCAGCGGGCGCACCAAATAATGCCGCCCAGCAGGTGCGTGGATTTGAACGGAGAATTCCGCTCCATACCATCCGAACAGGTACGCTTCCAGCTTGAGGTGGCAAGCCGGGCAGCGGCAGCGTCAAAGGTTTCCTGCGAGATCAACGGCTCGTGCTGGCCGTCATATACCTTTTTTGCCCAGTTTATCTTCCCAGTGTACAGCGGGTTTTTGAGGACGTCCCGCACTGTGGTATCAGACCCCCAATCGCCGTCCTTTGTGGTGTAGTGCGCAGCCATATATTTACGAATGCGGTTCACCGGCCAGCCTTGGAGGTATAGAGAGAACACCTCCCGCACCTGCATTGCCTCGTACTCGTTCACTACAAGCCCAGCGCCGCCCTCGGCAATGGTCTTGTAATCGTAGCCGATGGGAGCAAAGCCGCCGCCATGGAAGAGGCCGGCCTTTGCCCGACCGACACGGCCAACCGCCATGCGTTCCCGGATCTGTTCACGTTCCAGTTGGGCGAACACCGACAGGATGCCGATCATAGCCCGGCCAAACGCCGTGGATGTATCAAAGTTTTCGTTCATGGAAACAAAGGCGCAGCCGTTTTTTAGGAACACGTCCTCGATCAGATACAGGGTATCCTTTTGGGAGCGGGACAACCTGTCCAGCTTCCAGACCAAAACAGCATCGCACTTTTTCGCCTGCACAAGGGAGATCAGCTGCTGCATACCCGGACGTTCTAGCTTTGCCCCGGAAAAACCCGGATCGGTGATGACCTGGGCAACCACCCAGTCCTTCGCCAGACAGTACGCCTTTAGTCGCTCCTGCTGCTCGCTGACAGAATAGCCTTTTTCGGCCTGCTCTCTCGTGCTGACGCGGACATAGCACACCACCCGCAGGCGGGCGGAATCCATATCGCGCATAAAATCACCCCTTTTCAAATTCAGGGCGACGTGCTACAATAAAGGCAGTCGGTTCCATGCCAACTGCCTGTGCTTTGTGGCGCAGCCCCCTGTTCCAGCAGGAAGCGGCCGCCTCACCTTTTTATGTTGTAGCACTGGCCCCAGCGCTGACCCTTTCCAGAGGGTCGGCGCTTTTTTTATTTACTGGCTATCTTCCTCATAGCCAAAAAATTTGTTCCACTTTGCAGAGTATTTCTTCGGGTGGCGAATTAGCTTAAAGCCGCCCACGAGAAAAGGAATCGCAACGATCAGGCAAAGCGGATAGATCATGGATATAATTAAAAACAAGGCTCCGCAAACAAAAACCAAAATCCCAAAAATACAAGTACCTACGGGAGATGTTTTGTTATTTGGACGATCTTCAATTTCAAAATCGTCCTCGCCAGATTTTCCGCTCTCGGACACATAGCTGATACCAGTACCAGGAACCGAGAGGGTCGTCCGGGTTTTTCCGTTTGCCATTTTGCCAACACGAACGCCCTTCACTCCAACGCTGGTTGATACGCCCGACTTGCTGAACGTCACCCGGGCGGGGCCAGCCTTAAAAGATTTTCTTGCACGAACACCCATAATAAATCCTCCTTTCTGTTTACCACCAAAGACCACACCCCAACTGGGGCGTGGTCTTTTTTTCATTTTACCCGGTGTCTGCGGGTGTACTCATAGCTGCGGCAGTTGGGGTGCCGGATGCAGTACCAAAGTTCTTTTCGTAGGCGGCCTCGGCAGCCGCTACCCCGGAACCAGGCGGAGATGCCTCTGCGCTTCCGGATTGCGCAGAGGAACCAATGATTTTTTGCATCACATCCCAGAACGCCTGCCGCTGGGCTTTGGACAGCTTGCAGTAATTTTCTACCATGTCCCGCTCCAACGGCGTCAGATCGTACTGCGCAGCCAGGGCATCCACAGCGCCGGAACTTTCCGGCAGGAACATCTCCCCGGCGCCGTTCAGCAGCCATTCCCGGCTGACGTTGAACTCCTTGCAGATCAGAATCGCGTTTGATTCCGTCAAGCGGCTTTTCCCGCTTTCAAGGTACGACATAGCGGAGATTTTAATTCCAATCCTGGAACCAAATTCCTGCTGGCTTAGCCCCAGCGCCTGGCGCACTGCCTTTACACGTTCATTTTCGGTCACTCAAATCACCTCCTTTCTTGTGGTTCCTATATTACCACAAAATTTCGACAATTCAAGTCCAAAAGCGATTTTTATACTTGACTTTTTTCGATAATCGAAGTATTATACTTGCGTAACCGAACTTCAAGACTTCGGTTATAGAAACCACACGGAGGTGAACCAGCAACATGAAGAACAACACCGCAGAGAAGAACAACGCCCCCAGCGCCGCCGAGATCGCGGCAGTGGTCGCGGCCTTCAAGAGCGCGACCCGGGAAGAGCAGCTGGTCTTAAACGGCGTGATGCTGGGCATGGCTACCCAGCGCAGCATCACCGAGCGGGCAGGGTGAGGGGGTGAGGTGACCCGCATGAAGATCACGAACCACTTCCCGGACGGCACAACCCGCAGCACAACGGCGGGCGTCCGGGTGCCGTACACCGTAAACACCGCCCCGGCCTACCAAACTCTGGCAGCTGTGAGCGAGAAACCCCGGGCACGGGAAACGCCCGAAAAGAGGTGATTTTTCCACACTTTTCCCCAGGCTTTCAACACTGCTGATACGAGAAACTAACAGGAGGCAACGAAGGAAATGGAAAGGCTTTTGATGAAGTTCGGCTGCACCGCAGGCCAGGCCGCAGCTCGCGCCCCACTTTATACCGGGGTGCTGGTCTACGAAGTGCTGGTGCTTGCAGCTTGGATTTTCCTGGCTCTCGACCAGGCCGGACGGCTCGACCGCCTGGGTTATAACCTCGGCCTGACCCTTCGCCGCCTACTGGACTACACCCACGAAAGAAGGTGAGGCCGCAGCCCCTGCCCGAACATCCACCCACAACGCCAAAGGAGGCACGACATGGAACATACCAAAGCAAGCAGCCTGATTGACATGGCCAACGGCGCCATCAAGGAGCGCCTGGACTACGAGATGGGCCGCGTGATTCAGAACATCAGCGACCCGAACACCAAGGCTACCGCCAAGCGCACCATTACGGTGAAGATCACCTTGGAGCCGGACGAGGAGCGCCAGCACGTTGAGGTGAGCGCTACCGCTTCCAGCACCCTGGCGGCCCTGCACCCGGTCAAGACCGCCCTTGCGGTCGGCCAGGAGGGCGGCCACACCGTAGCTGTGGAGCTTACCCCGCAGATTCCCGGCCAGTTCGACACCTACGGTGGCGAGGCCCCGGAGCGCAAGGTTCTCAAGTTTGCCGACATTCACACTGCATAAAGAAAGGACTACAAAATGGAGATCAAGAACAGCTTCCTCGCGGACGCAATCGCCTCTCTCGCCGACCTGGGAAAGAAAGCCGCAGAGCCTACCTTCCACGAAGTCAATGGGCGCACCTTCCTGGTAACCGGCAGCGACTACACGGAAGTTGAGCCGCCGGAACTGGCAAAGCCCGGCATGTACATCACCCGCAGCCTGAACGCCTTGGTGGTGCTCGTAAAGACGGAAGTTGACACCCTGTTCGGTAACGACGCCCTGCCGCTCTACGTTTCCTGCAATTCCTACGATAGCGTGAAAGTTTTTACTCGCCCGATTGCAGATGCAGACCTTTACCGCTGGACGCCCTATACCGCCAACGCCAGCGACCTCCCGCCGCTGGTTGAGGATGTGCGTTGGAGCTTCGACGAAGCGATGATCAAGCTCCGCTCCATGTTCCAGCGGGCGCCCGAGGGCGAGAAAAACGACGTGGATTACATCCTCGACCTGCTCTCCCACATGAGCTTTGACCAGAGCGTCAAGAGCGACGACAACGGCATCACGCAGACGGTGCAGGTGCGCAAGGGTGTCAGCTTTGTGGAGAACAAGGCAGTCCGCCCCATCGTAACCCTGGCGCCTTACCGCACCTTCCAGGAGGTGGAACAGCCGGAAAGCGAGTTTGTGTTCCGGGTCTACGATGACCGCAGCATCAGCCTGACCGCAGCGGACGGCGGGATGTGGAAGCTGGCCGCCCGGGATGCAGTCAAGTGCTACCTGGAAACCGCCCTGTGTGATGAGATCGCCGCAGGCAAAGTCAATGTGACCCTGTAAAGCCCCATTTGGATGCCGCCGCCCGTGGAGTAGCGCAGACGGCGGAGGGTGGGAACGAGGGATAACACCACAGAAAGGGGACGCATACAGAAATGAAAATAGCCCTGCAGCACGGCCAGATCATACTGGCCGAGATAGAGCCGCTGCGGTACGACCAACTCAAGCGCATGGGGATTTTCCGCTGGAACAAAACCACACGCACCATGACCGGCCCGGTCAGCCTGGACGCCCTTAACGCCTTACATAACCGCTTCACTCTCCCGGACTTCGTGGAGACCGAACGGGAACGCCTGGCAGAGGTCGCCCGCCAGGTAGAACAGCAACGGGAGGCCACAGAGCCGAAACCGCTTGCAGCATACCCGGTCAGGGCGCAGATGTTCCAGCACCAAATCCGGGGCGCCAATATGGCGCTGCTGCAACTCACCTCGGGAGGCAAGGAACAGCATAAAGGCTTTGGTTTTCTCTTTGAAATGGGCTGCGGCAAAACCCTGACGGCCATTGCCACGATGGGCACCCTGTACCAGCAGCACCGCATCGAGCGGGTGCTGGTAGTAGCCCCGACCAGCGTGTGCAGCGTCTGGCCCCACGACCTGCAGCAGTTCGCCGCTTTCCCCTACCACTGCGAAACCCTGCTGGGAGAAAAGAAAAAGCGCCTGGAAGGCCTGGACGCCTTGGAGGTCTGGCCTTTCGCCTCGCTCAAGATCGCGGTCATCAACTACGAAAGCACCCACCGGGACGGAATCTTTGACGCCCTGGCTGAGTACGACGCCGACCTGATAGTCTGCGACGAAAGCCAGCGCATCAAGAACCACAGTGCCGCCCAGAGCAAAGCCCTGCACAAGCTCGGCGACAAGGCCCGCTATAAATTGGCCTTGAGCGGAACCCCGGTGCAAAACAACGCCGTGGACTTGTACAGCCAGTACCGCTTTTTAGACCCGGCGGTCTTCGGCTCGAACTTCTTCGCTTTCCGAAACCGCTACTGCGTAATGGGCGGCTACGGACAGCATCAGATCATAGGCTACAAGCACATGGAGCAGCTCATACAGAAAGAACACTCCATAGCCTACCGCGTAACCAAAGCCGAATGCCTCGACCTCCCGCCGCAGACCTTCGAGAACCGATATGTGAAGTTCAGCCCGGCGGAGCGCAAGCTCTACGACCAACTCCGAAAGTCCAGCTTCGCGGAGCTTGCAGGCGGCGACAGCATAACCGCAACCACGGTGCTGACCAAAATGCTCCGCTTGATGCAGCTCACCGGCGGCTTCACACAGACCGACGACGGCACCCGCCCGCAGCAGATCGGCACGGCCAAGCTGGACGCCTTGGAGGACATTCTGGACGACTACGTCCAGGAGGCCGGGCAGAAGCTGGTGGTTTTTGCCCGGTTCCGCCCCGAAATCGCAGCCATTGAAAACCTGCTCCGAAAGAAGGGCATCAAGTACGGCTCGATCTACGGCGACGTTCCGCAGGCAGAACGGGGCGGCATAGTGGACGACTTCCAGCAAAACCCGGAAACCAAGGTCTTTGTGGCGCAGATTCAGACAGCCGGCCTCGGCATAACGCTTCACGCCGCCAGCGCCGCAGTTTTTTACAGCATGGATTACAACTATGCGAACTACGCGCAGGCTTTGGCGCGGATTCACCGCATCGGGCAAAGCAACCCGGTGACTTACATTCACCTCCTGGTGGAGGACAGCATCGACGACAAGGTGCTTGCAGCCCTTGAGAAAAAAGAGGACATCGCCAAAACCATAGTGGACAGCTGGCGAACCTACTTCTAACCGAAAGAGAGGAAGAACAACAATGACGATTCCCGAACAGGTGGACGCATACCGCGCCCTGCTGGATGAAAAAGACCGCCTGGCAGAGGAAACCAAGGCCAACAACCGGGCCATCGAGGCCGCCCGGGACGCCCTCGCAACGGCCATGATCGAGGACGAAACCCCGCAGATCACCCGGAACGGCTACTCCTACACCCTGACGCCCAAAACCAAATACAGCAAGGCAGCAGGCAAGGACGCCGAATTGATGGACGCCCTCCGCTCCAACGGCCTGGGCGACCTGATCAAAGAAACGGTCAACGCACAGAGCCTGCAGGGTGCCATGAGCAACCTGGCAGAGGAAAATGACGACGAGCTTCCCGAGGAATTCGAGGGACTTGTGAACGTGTACAGCTTCAACGACATCACCCGGCGCAAGAGCAGCCGGAAACAGTAAGGGAGGATAAACACCATGGCAAACGAAAACGCTTTGACCGCGGTTCAGAGCTTCGCTCTGGCACCCATCAGCAGCGAGGTCACTGACCTCATCAAGGAAGAACTGGACGGCCTCGGCCAGATTCCCTTTGACACCGTGAAGATTCCTGCCGGTGGCAGTGTGACCTTTGAGCTTTCCGGCGACGACCCGGACAACCCCGAAGTGGTACAGACCCTGACCGGCGTAATCGTACACCATCACGCCGTCAACAGCTACTGGCCCGGCGAGTTTGACGGCAGCAACAACGTGCCGGACTGCAGCAGCGCGGACGGAAAGCAGGGTCTGGACATCAAGACCGGCGAAGTCCGGGACTGCTCCACCTGCCCCTTCAACCAGTTTGGCAGCAGCAGCAAGGGCAACGGCAAGGCCTGCAAGAACGGTCACCGCATTTACCTCCTGCGCAGCGGCGAGATGCTGCCCATCCTGATTTCCCTGCCCCCTACGAGCCTGCGGGCCTTTAAGGACTACGTCGCAAAGCGCCTGGTGGTAAAGGGCAAGCGCAGCAGCAGCGTACTCACCTCCATCAAGCTCAAGAAGGAAAAGAGCGCAGACGGCATTGCGTACAGCAGCTGCGTGTTCACCAAGGCGGGCGACCTGACCCCGGCACAGATCGAACAGGTAAAGCCCACGGTGGCCTGGATCAAGAGTGTGGCCTCCACGGTACCTGTGGTGGCGGAGGCAGAACAGCCCACCGTCGCACAGACCGACGCTGACGGCTTCGCCCCGGTGAGCGACAAGAACGATGTACCGTTCTAACTTCACGGCCTCCGACTGACCCAGTGCGGGCTGCAGGGTAACAGCCTTGCGGCCCGCAACTTTTTTGACTTGGAGGACAGACGTGGACAAAGTAAATCTCGATGAGCTGCTGAACTATAAAGAGGAATACAGCAAGTTCGTGCAGAAACCCGAATATAAAAAAGAGCGCATGACAAGCCTCTGCCCCTTCCACGACGACCGCAAGCCCAGCTTTTCCGTGGATCTCAAAACCGGCAAATTCGTCTGCTTCGCCTGCGGTAAGGCGGGCAACTACGTCAGCTTCAGAGCGGAGCTGGACGGTTGCTCCAACGCCGACGCCTACAAACGAATTCTCCGGGAGCATGGAGTGGACGAGGCAAAAAAGGAACCCGCCCGCCAGAACTACACCGTGGACGACTACGCCAAAGAGAAGAACCTCCCGGCTGCCTGGCTGCGGATGGTCTGCAGCCTGGAGGACGGCAGGGAAAAGGACGGCACCCCCTACGTCAAAATCCCCTACTTCGGTGAGGACGGCAAGCCAAAGGTCACCCGCAAGCGCATGGGGCCGCACAAGTTCAAGTGGGGCTTCGGCTCGGCGGGAAATATGCTGCCCTACGGCCTCTGGCGCAAAGAGGGCTTGGAGATCGCAGGCAGCTGCATCTTGGTGGAGGGAGAGAGTGACGCACAAACCCTTTGGTTCCTCGGCTACCCCGCCCTGGGCATTCCGGGCGCTTCCACGTTCAAGCCGGAATGGGCGAAGAGCCTCAAGGGGATAGAAACGCTCTACATCCATAAGGAACCCGACCAGGGCGGTCAAACCTTCCTGGACAAGGTGGCTCACGCCCTGAAAGATGCCGGCTTTGATGGAGGGGTGAAAACCTTCTCCTGCGCAGACGGCGGGCAGAAAGACCCCTCCGCCTTGTACCTCGACCTGGGCAAGGAAGCCGCCCAGGACAAGCTGGAAGAACTGCTGGCAGCGGCGCAACCCCTGGACTTGGAACACCTCGACGACGCCCTCCCGGTGGCGATTGAGGGCGCACCCAAGAACCTGCGGCAGCCGCCCGGCTGGCAGTACGGCGAGTTCGGAATCAGCCGCATCGACGAAAAGACAGAACAGCTGGTCTGCGTCTGCCGGACGCCGATCATCCTGACCAAGCGCCTCAAAAAGACCGACACCGGCGAAGAAAAGATAGAGGTCGCCTGGAAGCGGGACGGCAGGTGGCATGACGCGATTTTCCCCCGCTCCATGATTTTCCAGAGCCGCAGCATTACGGTGCTGGCAGACAAAGGCTGCACCGTAACCAGCGAGAACGCAAAGCAGGTGGTGCGTTTCCTTGGCGCTTTGGAGCAAGAGAACATCGACGCCCTCGGCCTGCAGGAAAGTACCTCCACCTTCGGCTGGCAGTCAAACCACCGCTTCCTTCCCGGCCACGCCCCGGACATGGTGCTGGACATCGAACCCAGCATGACCCGCTGGGCTACCGCCTACTGCAAAAACGGCACCCTGGAAGACTGGGTGGCAAGCATGGCTCCGCACCGCAGCCGCCCACGGTTCCGCTTCATACTGGCCGCCAGCTTCGCCGCCCCCCTGCTGGCGATCATCAAGCAGCGAATCTTCTTCGTGTACAACTGGGGTGGCAGCCGGGGCGGTAAGACCGCAGCCCTGAAAGCAGCCCTGTCCGCCTGGGGCGACCCGGAGCGGCTTATGGCAAACTTCAACGCAACCCAGGTGGCGCTTGAGAGAATGGCCGGCTTTTACTGCGACCTCCCGCTCGGTATAGACGAGCGCCAGCTTGCAGGCAACAAGCAAGAGGGCCTGGAAAAGATCGTGTATATGCTGGCCAACGGCACCGGGCGCAGCCGGGGCAGCAAGGACGGCGGCCTCCAAGAACTGCGCACCTGGCGCAGCGTGATTCTGGCGACAGGCGAGGAACCAATCGGCAAGGCGAACAGTCAGACCGGCGTGAGTACCCGAGTGCTGGAAGTGGTAGGCGCTCCCTTTGAGGACGAAACCAGCGCCAGCGATATGCACCAACAGGCAGCGCTAAACTGCGGCTGGGCAGGCCCGGCGTTCATCCAGTACATCCTGGACATGGGCGACAGCGCCATAATAGACGAATACAGCGAGGTGCTGGAACGCATCCGGGTGCTCATGGGAACCCGGAACGGTAGCCACACCGCAGCGGTTGCCACCGTGACCCTTGCAGATCAGATGCTTTCCAGGTGCATCTTCCACGAGGATGCAGACACCGCCCTCATGGAAGCCCAGCACATGGCCAACTGCATCACAGCGGGAATCCAGGAACAGGAACAGCCGGACGTGAACGAGCAGGCCGCTCAGTACATCAGCGACTGGATCAGTGCCAATGCCAACAGCTTCACCGATACCAACGCCATCGGCCAGAGGTACGGCAGCATTGAGGACGGCACGGCGTTCATCCTGCCCACCATCCTGCGGGAAGCTCTGGAAAAAGGCGGTTTCTCCTACCGAAAAACCATGAACTGGCTTGCAGAGAACGACGTCATACAGATTGACCCGCACGGAAAGTATCAGATACAGAAAAAGTTTGGAGGCAGAAACTGCCGCATGGTCGCCATAGACACCGAAGCCCTGCAAAACCCGCCCGACCCGGCAGGATTCAGGGAAATCACGGACAAAGACGACTTGCCCTTCTAAGCCAGGTGCGCAAGCCCACAGAGAGCCGCAACGCTTGCGGCAGCAAACTTTCCAGGCTGAAATTTTTGCAGCATCCACGACGCAAATTTTTCCAGTGGAAAAAACAAGGGCGTGGTTCATGTGGACAGGAAACACCAACGAAACACCACGGTAACATGTTCGAGATTGCCCAGGTGTTACCAAAAAACAAGCGAAAATCCGCTCTTTTTACAAAAGAGTAACACCAGTAACACCAAAAAACAAAATACATTCGTGACGAAGCGGAGAGACAAACCGCCTCCGCTTTCCGTATATACCAGCTGTAAAAAATAGGTGCTACCTGCTACCTTTGACTTTTTCACGATAGAACGCAAAAAAGTCGTAACACCAGTAACACCTCCACTGACAGAAAGGACAAAAACATGGAAATCAACGCTACAAACGAAGCCTGCAGCACCGAGAATGAGAACGCCACCCACGACACCTGGTTCCGCTTGAGCCTCGACCTGCACACGCCCCGCGACAAGGGCGGCTCGAACCCCGATTCTAACCTGAGCTTCTCCGGGACAACCCCGGAGACATTCGACCACGCCCTGGCAACCATCCTGGACGTGGTGACCTCCACCGTGTACGGCGGGCAGCTCAACGGCCTGCAGGAGATCATCGACCGCAGCACCGACGAGCTGCGGGCCGACAGCGAAAAGGCGCAGCACGGCGCCGCCACGTTGGAGGACATCCTGCGCCAGGAGCCTCCCGAGGACGACGCCCAGCAGCCCAAGCGCAACCCCGCCCTGGACGTGGACACCCCGAAGATCAGCACGGTGACCGAGCCTCGCCCCAGCTTCGCCCCCCCCTCTAAGCCGGGCGCCCGGGGTGCAAAAGGCTTGATGCTGCTCACCTGCCCGGGCTGCCACCACACCTTCAAGCACTTCGCCCGGGAGAACACCGACAAGGTCAAGTGCTTCTGCGGCACAGAGGTGCCGGTGGACAACGTCGCCCGCTTCGAGTTCACCTGCAAGCAGTGCGGCAAGCTTTCCTACGGATGGACGAACATCGAAGCGGCGACCATTGAGGCAGGCGCTCTGCACTGCGTCTGCACAGCAACCGCCCCGGAAATGATTTGGCACCCCGCAACCCGAAAATTCCACGGCTAAAATAAAACGCCCGCACCGGGAAGGTGCGGACAGATTGGAGAAACGCATGAACTACAAAAAACCGCTTCCTTCCCCCTACGACTACGAAAAGCTGGGCGCATACCTCCACGCCCTGGTTGATGCAGGCGCAGCCCACAACATTACCGAGGCCAGGAAGCTGGCCCGCAGGCTGGTGCCCTCGGAGGCGAAAATCCAGAAAGAGATCCTCGCGTACCTCCGCAAAGAGGTGGGCGGCTTCTGGTGGAAGGATGCCGCCGGGCCGTATCAGCGCCAGGGTATCCCGGACATTGTAGGCTGCCACGATGGGCATTTTTACGCATTCGAGGTCAAGCGCCCCTTGGTGGGCGAATTGAGCGCCATCCAGCGCAACACCCTGACCGCCATCAATGCAGCAGGTGGCACCGCCTACGTCGTAACCAGCGTGGAAGATGTACGCCGGGTGCTCACCCCGCCGCAGGGCGAAAAGGAGTGGTGATCCTTGCCATACATGAGCCTCCGAGAACAGCGGCACCTGCTGCGGCGATACCTCAAGCAGTACCGCTTGGAGCGGACACCGGCGCACCGCCAGGCCGTGCAAGACACCCTGCTCCACCTCGACCCGATGCACCCCGCCGCCCCGATCATGCGCCTGCGGTACATAGACTGCCGCAGCTGGCGGGCAACGGAGCTGCGAACCTACTACTGCCACAGCAGGGCCTTTGAACTGGAAACCCGGGCCATAGACGACCTGCTCCAGATTCCAGAGGTTCAAGACGCAATAACAAAATGGGAGGAAACGCACCGTGACGCTTGAAGAAGCCTGCCGTCTGCTCGACCCGAACACGACGGCAGAGGAACTGGCGAAGATCGAATATTACAACGGCTTCAACGGTAAAAAGGCCTGCATTGAGGCCATCAACGAAGCCTGCACACTGTTGGTGGGAGCTGTCCGCAGCGCCCACCACGAAGCACGGAGCGGCACCGCCCCGGACAGCACCAAGGTCTACCTTGTACCCGAGTACGAAATCAAAGAGATTTTCAATGACATCGGGCGCAGCGAATGGAAAACAAAGACGTCGCCCCGAGAGCGCTTCTTGTGCCTGTCGCACACCTTGGACAACTGCCCGTCGCTGGTGGCCGTGGACAATACCACCGGCGACGCCTGGACGGAGGATTTTACAAGCCTTCCGGCGGCGCTGGAATGGCTCAACAGGGAGGATAAAAAATAAATGGACTGGATTTGTGGATTTTTGACCGGCTGCATTGCGGGCTGTATTTCTGGCTTGGTTCTTACGCCTTGCCGCAAGGAAACGGTTGTAGTTGTAACCAGAACTCCGCGCTTGGGTGGCGTGTTGCGGATGGATTGGAGCCGCTGCGAGTTTCCTGGATCGCCCGATGGATGGAACCCCGCAGACCACCCGCTGGAAGCAGAGGGCGAAGCTCTCGACCCGGTAGGAGGTGGCGCAGAATGAAGAACCTTGAACGACTCGCGCTGGTTGGCGCACTGGCAGCAGCGGTCTTTGTGGAAGGTTCGCTGAACGCCCGGGTCAAAGACCTGGCACAGCAGCGGGACATCTACCAAAGCCGCTCCGCCAACTGGGAGCGGGACGCCCTCAACTGGCAGACCGAGGCGAAAGAAGCGGAGGCGCAAGTCGCAGATCTCAAAGCCGCCCTGGAAGCGGCGCAGGCTGGCCCCGCCGGGCTTGAAGCAGCATACCTCGGGGAGTTTAACTGCACCGCCTACTGCTCGGAGCAGTACGAGCATATCTGCGGCACCGGGGACGGCATCACCGCCAGCGGCGCACCTGTGCAGGCAGGCGTGACCGTAGCAGCAGACCCGGACGTTTTGCCCCTCGGCTCTGCGGTATACATTGAGGGCATCGGTCTGCGGTACGTCCAAGACACTGGCAGCGCCGTGAAGGGTAAAGCCCTGGACGTGGCGGTGGAAACCCACAGCGAGGCGCTCTCCTGGCCTGGATACGGAACGCACAGGGTCTGGCTGCTTGAGGCCGAATAATAGGAGGTGCAGCATGGACAAAGTAAGGCCGATCGACGCAACGCCGCTCGAAAAAGAGATGATGGAATACGCTCAGTACATTGGCCGCGAAACCACGAACGAGTGCGAAAGCACCGCCGAAAGCTGTGCGGACATGGTAAGCAGCGCCCCGACCATTGACCCGGAAAGCCTGCGTCCAAAGACGCGCATGAAGTATAACGCTTTAGACCGCACTGTAACATGCCTGAGTTGCCTTGGAGATATAAAGCTCGGAGATTATGACAATCCAGAAGATGTCAAGTATTGCCCGTTTTGCGGACTCAAGGCGGAGGAACTACTGCAATGACTAACCCCTGCTTCCACTGCACAGATCGCCACCCGGTCTGCCACGATACCTGCGAACGGTACAAGGCCTGGCAGGAATTTCACGCCGCAGAGGTGGCGGACAAGCGCCAAAGGAATGACGCCTGCACCATCCACAAGAACGACTTCGACGAGGAATTCTGGCACGGCAACCCGCAGCGGCGACGGAGGCGGCACAGATGAGCCGCCCCAAGGTTCATCCGCCGCAATTCATAGCGGTGACGGCGGACGAATACGAACTAACCCTCGGTGCCTTTGACACCGTCAAAGAGCTTGCAGCTTGGAGCGGCCACAAGGTCTTCGCCATATACCAAAGCCTTGAGTATGGGCGGGTGCTTCGGAGAGGCCCGGCCAAAGGCTGCAAGGTGCTGCGGTATACCGATGGACACTATACCGCCGGGATCCTGAAACCAAAACCACGGCACAAATAACAAAACCGCCTGCGGCAGGTACAACACCCACCGCAGGCGGTTTCTATGCTCTCGGATATTCAGGAACGGCCTCCCACGAGAACGGAAATTCTTTGTCGGCCAGTCCTTGGCCGTTCCACTTGGTCTGGTAAGTAACCTCCATCCCGATCTCGGCGCCAGCAGCATCTACCAAAATCAGCATCAAGCCATCCTTGAACGGCGTGTCCGCTTCATAGCCGCCGCTCCACTTCGTAGCAGTACACCACCGCACAAGATCGTCGCAGAGCTGTTGCCGGACGCATACCCGCCCGGTCTCTTGGATGCGGTACACGTCCTCGGAAACGCCGGTCTGCTCCCCGATGAGCCGGACATGGCGCACATAGCGAAAGCGGTCTCTGCCGTTGGTCGCCACGACCTTTGCATTCAGCCCCTCCATCAGCGACGCCCCGCTGCTGCGGATTCGCCCAGCTGGTAGACCCAGTGACGCCCGGTCTCGTCCCGCTGCCACTCGCCGCCCATAGCCTCAAAGGCGGATGTCATACCAGCATAGGCGACTTGGTACATATTCGGCACTGGCTCGCCGTTGTCGTCATAGGCCAGGGTGCCAGCGGCCTGCTGCTCTGCAGCAATCCGCTGAGCGTAGGCCCACTGCAAGTCGAGCTTTTCAGCCATCCCCCGGAGAGCAATGCGAAAATCAGATTTTTTCATACTAAAAACGTCCTTTCTGTGGTTGGCTCCCACGACCATCTTGCCGGCCTCGGCAAAATGGTTTCGGCTGCTGCCATGCAGCCATCGTCAGGTGAGTTATTTCTTGAGCCGCTCCGCCACAGATGCCCAGAACTTGCGGGCTTCTTTGTGGCGCAAGACGTCCGGGTGATTTTCGCCCCAATCCCAGGCCTCCCGCTCGATGTAGGGGTCAAGCTCCTTTGCCAGCCCCATGAAGTGCTCCGCCAGCGCGGACGTGTCCATGTCGGTGACGACCTCAATTTCTGCGTGCTCTTCGTTCCAACGGTGAGCTTCGTTTCGCGTTACCCAGCTATTGGTGAAGATCGCAATCGGCCAGGAGCAAAGGTTGTACTTCGCCGTGCTGGGCTGGCCGTTCCGCTTGAGCTTCATCAAGCTGTAGGAGCCGCCGCACCAGCTCGGGTCGCCGGGCGACCTTTCGATGAACCACAGCCCGTTGTCATTCTTGAAGTAAGCCCCGGACACCCGGACGATGTCCCCCGTTTTCATTTCCACGCCGTTCTTGTCAACCATCGCTCTTTCCCCCTTAGTCATTCATAGAAATCAGCAGGCCAGCCAGGTCGCGAGAAATCTCGCCCTTTTCCATGGCCCGGATAATGGCCTTGTCGCCCAGCATAGCAATCTGACCCGCGACGTCCAAAGGAAGCTCGCCCTTTTCGATGTACTTGTTCATGAGTTCGTTCCGCTTCATAACCTTGTCCTCCGTTCGATGTGTTCCTTTCGGTGTCTGTGTCTTACCACATAAACGCGGTAAACTCCACTGGCAAACGGTCCAATGATTCAAGGCGCAGTTTGTCTCTTTTGCTCCGCATCGGACAACAAAAAAGACGGGGTCAAACCCCGTCAGAATAGAGCCGCTCCGCCCGGAACACTGGCGCCATAGAGTAGTGCCAGGGCATGACCCACTCGCCGCTGTCAGACACCCGGATCATCGCCCGCTTGACCCCCTCCCCGGAAAACTCGGCCTTGACCGACTTCTCCGTGCGGGACAGCACCTTCATCAGGAACACGCAATCGTGGTTGCATGCGCTGCGGGCGTAGTAGACGGAACCAACTTCAAACTTGAACATAACACAAACTCCTTTCACTTTGCCAGATCGTCAATGATGACCTTTGCGGCCTTGTATGTCTTCGGATAGCAACCGGGCATTGCGACCACCTCGCCACCCTTGCGGATAACGTAGGTGTTGCGGGTGACCCGCTCAATCTCATAGCCCTTGTAATCTTTCATCATCATTTTTGTTTTCCTCCGTTTCTTTGTTGTGCCTGTGTCTTACCACACAACCGCCGGGAACTCAATCGGCACAGCGTCCAATCTTCGGACGGTGAATTTGTACTCTTTGCTCCTTGACCGCCCGGCACAAAACCGCTATCATATAAAGCACAGCCCCCGCAGGAGTCCGACCCTGCGAGGGCTGCATACCGGGGTGCATCAGGCCTTAGCCTTCATCTTCGGCTTCGGCCTCCCAGACTTCCTCTGGGCTGACACGTTCAACGCCATCTTCACCGATAAAGCCGTAACCCGTGTCCAACATGGTATGCACCCCCTTTCATAGGCGCCTGGCTCGCAACAGCTGGGCGCCTTTTCTGTGTGTATGATACCACACAACCGCAGTAAATCAATGCGCACATAGTCCAATAAATACTGCGTGTGTATGGCAAAACTGTACAAAATGGATTTGTCAAGCCCTATTTTCAAAAAAGTTGCGATTTTGAGAAAAGAGCGGACTTTTTTGGTCTTTTTCTATGCT
This sequence comes from Faecalibacterium longum, assembly GCF_040094125.1. Taxonomy (NCBI): domain Bacteria; kingdom Bacillati; phylum Bacillota; class Clostridia; order Eubacteriales; family Oscillospiraceae; genus Faecalibacterium; species Faecalibacterium longum. Next base: position 44,158 of record NZ_JBBNIH010000105.1, on the reverse strand, counting down.
ACACTGGGAGTATGCAGAGGACATTCACAAGGGCGCAGGGCTTTATTCCTCCTTTCACCTGCGTCCCGCTAACGTACAGCCAGGGCAACCGGGTGCCGAGCTTCCAGCCCGACCAGCAGGGAGCGAAGCACCCGGAAACCTTGGATTTATGCGGGAAAACCACAGCCGCAGATCGCACACCGCGCGTTCAGGCCCGCTGCTGGGCGGCGTAGGTACTACCTGGCAAGAACTGGCAGCGGGGCAGTGAAGGCCCGAAGTGTTCCCGCGCGAAAACCAAAATTTTTCGACCATTTCGCTACGTCAAGCGCAGTAAATGCCCGCCGCAGCCCCAAAGCAAACCCCATTTTTTTCATTTTGCGTGCATAGCTCAACAGGTAGAGCGCCCACCTTCCAGGCGGGTGACGTTGGTTCAAGACCCGCTGCACGCTCCAACAAGAGGACGAACGCATGGAAATCGAAACACGGCGACTTGCCGACCTGAAACCGGCAGACTACAACCCCCGCAAAAAGCTGGAACCGGGTGACCCGGAATATGAGAAAATCGCCCGCAGCATTGAAGAGTTCGGATACTGCGATCCGATTATCATAAACCGGGACGGCACCATCATCGGAGGACACCAGCGGACGCAGGTGCTCCTGGACATGGGAGCCGAAACCGCAGACTGCGTTGTGGTAGACCTTGACCCCGACAAGGAAAAAGCCTTGAACATCGCCCTCAACAAGATCACCGGCAGCTGGGACGAAGCAAAGCTGGCCGACCTGATCGGCAGCCTTGACCTTGAGGGCTACGACCTCACCAAGACCGGCTACTCCGAGCCGGAACTAAAGTCCATCCTTGCCCAGGTCACCGTGACGCCTGACGACTTCGGCCAGGATTTCTCCCTCCCGAACCGCCAGCACGTTCTCGCCCACACTATGAACGTCACCCTGCACAAGCAGCAAATCGCCCTCATCCGGGCGGCGCTTGCGCAGGCAGAAAACGAGGGCCTCGGCGAAACCTACGGAAACACAGATAAGAACGGAAACGCCCTCAGCAAGGTGGTGCAGGAATGGCTCAAACAGAACACAAGCTCGTCCGAGAGCGACGACCTCTGACCTCGATTCACCCGGCAGACTATAACCCCCGCAAGGAGCTCAAGCCGGGAGACCCCGAGTTCCAGAACATCCAGCGCAGCCTGAAAGAATTTGGCTACGTTGACCCGATCATCATAAACAAGGACGGCACAATTATCGGCGGCCATCAGAGAGCGTCCGTTTTGAAGTCCCTTGGCTACACCGAGGCAGACTGCATCGTGGTAGATCTCGGCAAGCAGGACGAAAAAGCCCTCAACATCGCCCTGAACAAAATCGGCGGCCAGTGGGACATGAGCCTCCTGAGGGACGCCCTACAAGACTTGACCCTCAGCCCGGTGGACGTAAACGCCACCGGCTACAGTGACGACGAACTCAGCGTCATCCTCGGGGACGTCATGCTGGAGAAGCAGCACGAAGAAAGCCCCATCGACAGAATGACCTTCACGTTCAGCCTGGAGCAGTACGCCGACCTGCAGCAGGCCTTGCAGATCATCGGTGCAAAGTACAAGCCCGACCAAATGGAAACCTTCGGGAATACCAACAAGACCGGGAACAGAATTTACATGGTGGTAAAAGAATGGGTAGAGCAAAAGAAATCCAAATCCGGGTGATACCCTCCAAGATCGCAAACCCCTTCATCCGGGCGCACCATTACAGCGGCAAGGTTGTAAACAACTCCTGCCTGCACTTCGGAGCCTTCCTCGACGGACGCCTCCACGGTGTCCTGAGCTATGGCCCCAGCTTGGACAAGAAGAAGATCATCGGCCTGGTAGAGGGAACCGCCTGGGACGGCTTTCTGGAACTCAACCGCATGGCCTTTGACGACTACCTTCCCCGGAACTCGGAAAGCTACTGCATCGCCAAGACCATCCGTCTGATCAGGAAGCAGGCGCCGCAGGTAAAGTGGATTATCAGCTTTGCAGACGGCTGCTCCTGCGGCGACGGCACCATTTACCGGGCCTGCAATTTCGTTTTGACCGACATCAAGCGGAACGATGCCCTCTGCCTCCTGCCGAACGGCGACAAAATCCACAAGATGACCCTGCACAGCAACCCGACCTCCCCCCGCCCGGAGCTTGGAGGCCGTACCTTCTACGAGGTGACCGGCGGCAAGTACGACTGGGACGCTTACGTCAAAGAGGTTGGCGGCACCATCCTGCCAGGCTACCAGCTGCGCTATATCTATTTCATAGATCCCGAATACAGGAAACGGCTCAAAGTTCCCGAGATACCGTTCAGCCGTATCGACGAACTCGGAGCCGGTATGTACAAGGGCCAGCAGGTATCCCAGGCGGAGCGACACGCCGAAAGCCACTTTGAACAGTAGGAGGACACATGGCAGCAGAAACCGGCGGGCAGCTTTACGAATCCAAGGTCATAGCCCAGCTTTTTGGCGTTTCCGTCCGCCGCATCCAGCAGCTCACACAAGACGGCGTCCTGGAAACAGTACACATCTCCGGCCAGCGGAACAAATACGACCTCATTCCCACGATTCAGGCATATATCAAATACCTGTCAGATAAGGCGTATGGCCGGGAAGCGAAGCTCTCGGAAACCGAACTGAGGGAAAAGAAGCTGCAAGCGGAAATTGCCCTCAAGGAATCGCAGACCGAGCTTCACCAACTCCGCACCGCCATTGCAAACGGCAAATATATCAGCATAGAGGAAGCGCAGGCGGACTATACGAAGTTCTTTGCAGTCCTCAAGCGCTTTTGCTCCGGCCTCCCGAGCCGGGTCGTTGGCATGATAGGCTCACGAATCTCCCCCGTGGAGAGCAGAGAATTGGAGAAAGACTTGAATAAAGAGATCAACGACATTCTCCGCACCTTCGTCCTTGCAGCGACCGTCAAGGACGGTGACGGTGGATGAAACCCACAGCCCAGCAGCCCCGGTTCTATAAGTTCCGAAAGTACCAGGTTCCTCAGTACATCAAAGATGCTCTGGACGCCCTGAAACCGCCGGATGATATAACCGTAAGCCAATGGGCCGAGCAATACCGCCAACTCAGCCGCAAGGAATCCAACCTGCAGGGCGCCTGGCGAAACAGCGTCACTCCCTACCTCGTCGGCATCATGGACGAATTCAACAACTGGGAAACGGAGCGCGTTGTCGTGGTAAAGCCTACCCAGGTGGGCGGCACGGAGGCCGAGCTTAACGCCCTCGGCTACCTGATAGACCAAGACCCGGCTCCGACCCTGATTGTTTACCCCAACGACGAAATCGCCGAAAGCACCTCAGCAAACCGCATTATGAGTATGCTGGAATCCCCCCGCTTGAAGCGGCATTTTCTCAAAAATGCCAGTAGCAAGAAGGAGCTGCAGTTCACCACAGATATGTACATTGCCCTCACCGGCGCAGGATCTGCGGCAGACCTTTCCAGCAAGCCCATCCGCTATCTTTTCCTCGACGAGGTGGACAAGTTCAAGGCGGCGACCACCCAGGAAGCCGATCCTATAAGCCTGTCCATTGAGCGAACCAAGAGCTACTTCTCTAACCGCAAAATCTATATTTGCAGCACCCCCACACTAAAGACCGGCCACATCTGGAAAGCAAAGGAAGCCTGCGACATTGAAAAACATTTCTTTGTTCCTTGCCCGCACTGCGGGAAGTATATAGAGCTGAAATTTGCACAAATCCGCTGGCCCGGCAAAGATGAGGGTCTAAGCGAAGGTGACCGAGCGGAGGCGGCGCAGTACATCTGCCAGGAGTGCAGCGGGGTCATTACAGACCACGACAAGCCCGCCATGCTGCTAAAGGGAGAATGGCGGAACGTCCGCCAGAGCGCCCGCACCGCCCGCAGCGTTGCCTTTTGGTTCAATACCCTATACAGCCCCTTCACCCGATTCTCGGAAATTGCCCGTGAATTTATGAAGTCCAAGGACGACCCCGACAAGCTGCACAACTTCGCCAACTCCTGGCTCGCGGAGCCTTGGGAGGACACGAAGCTCAAAACCAGCGCCGACCTCGTGCAGGAGCGCCAGACGGAGTTTGAAATGTTCGAGCTTCCGCCCTGGACGAAGCTCCTGACCGGCGGCGTGGACGTGCAGGAAACCTGCCTCTATTGGACTATCCGGGCCTGGGGCGATTACAGCACATCCCAAAATATAGCCCACGGCCAAGCCGCCAGCTTCGGCGAGGTCGTAGACATAATGAACCTGGAATTCAAGCGGGACGACGGCCAGCAAATGCTGGTAGACCTCGCCCTCGTCGATTCCGGCGACCAAACAGAGGAAGTCTATGACTTCTGTATGCAGAACTCGGAGTGGGCGCTTCCAGTAAAAGGCACCGACACGATGCTCAGCAACTATAAAATCTCGACCATCAACAAGGCAGGCTCCGCCGCCTACGGTATGCGCTTGGTTCTCGTAGACGGCGGCAAGTACAAGGACGCTATTGCTTCTCGTATGCGCCGCCCGAACGGCAAGGGCAGCTGGATGGTCTACAAGGGCGTTGATCAGGAATACTGCGAACAGGTCACCGCTGAACACAAGATCACCGAACGTGCCACCAACGGCACAGAGCGCACCCGCTGGGTGCCTAAGACCAGCCATCCAAATAACCACTTCCTCGACTGCGAGGTCTACGCCTACGCCGCAGCGGAAATGCTCGGAGTACGCAGCCTCCACCTGCAAAACAAGGGCAGCGCAGCCCAGCCGGAAGCGCAGCCCGCACCGCAGCAGCGTACCGACACCACCCCCGAGGAAAGCTGGATTCATCAGAACGACGGCTGGTTTTAAGAAAGGAAACACGACATGGCAGACGAAACCATCAACTATGGCGACCCCGCCGCCCTGCTGACGGAAGTAAACAAAGCCATCGCCGCAGTCATGGTCGGAGGCCAGAGCTACAAAATCGGCTCCCGCTCCCTGACCCGAGCGAACCTCACCGAACTGCGGAACCTCCGGGCAGATCTCGCCGCCCAGGTGGAGGAACAGAGCGGCTCTTCCCTTTTCCGTGATACGTTCGCCGCATTTTTTGAGGGGAGATAAAGCGCATGGCATGGCTCGACAGAATCATTGAAGCAATCTCCCCCCGGGCAGCCTATATGCGCGAGGGTTGGCGGCAGCAGCTCGGCCTTATCCGCGGTTCAGGCTATGACGCCGCAGACGGTGGCCGGCTGAATAAGAACTGGCGGGCGACCAACGAGGCCGCCGACATCACAGACCGTTACAGCCGGGACACCCTTCGCGCCCGCGCCCGCGACCTTGAGCGGAACTCGGACATTGCAAACGGCGTCCTCAAGGCTTTCAAGAGGAACGTGGTCGGCAACGGCTTCACCTTGCAGGCCAAGACCGGCGACGACGACCTCGACGACCAAATCGAAACCCTCTGGCGGCGCTGGACACGACGCACAAATTGCGACGTCACCCAGCAGCAGAGTTTCAACGAGCTTCTGCGCATGGCAGTCGTTCGGAAAAAGGCAGACGGCGGCATTCTTTTCAAGAAGTGCTACACCCCCGGCGGCCTACTTCCTTTCAAGCTGCAGGCTCTGGAAGTAGACGAACTATCCCGCTCTGTGGCCTCGCCCAGGTACAAGGGAGATCGCGTCATTGGCGGCATTGAGTACAACGAGTACAACAGGCCCGTGGGGTATTGGATAGAGCAGTACAACATTGACGGCTGGGAAACCAACCAGCCTGTCTTCTACCCCGCTAAAGATATTATTTTCTATTACAGCAAGAGCCGCCCCTCTCAGCTTCGAGAGGTTAGCGACCTTGCCCCGAGTTTGAGCCGCATCCGGGACGCCAACGAGTTTATCGCTGCCGTTTCGATGAAAGAGCGAATCGCCGCCTGCTTTGCCCTGCTCATCAAGAGAGCCGTTCCCACCGGCGGCTTCCAGGGCGGCTCCCGAAACAACACCGACAAAGACCGCACGTCCTACTCCGGCAAAATGCTGACCCCCGGCCTCATTTCAGAAATGAACGCCGGTGACGATGCAGTCACCATCAATCCCGGCAACGGCAGCAGCGAAGCAACCGGCTTCCTCAAGCTGCTGCAGCGCCTTGTGGGCGCAGGCCAGGGTTTGAGCTATGAATCCACCTCCCGGGATATGTCCGAAACGAATTACAGCAGCGCCCGCCAGGGCATGATTGAGGACGACCTCACATACACCGAGGAAGTAGAGCTGCTGCAGGGTAAGCTTATGGTCGAGGTCTACGAAACCTTTTTGATTTCCGCAGTCCTCGCCGGGAAGCTCACCATCCCGGATTTTTGGGACGACCCGCAGAAATATATGGAGCACGAATGGGTCGCTTCCCCCAAAAAGTGGATTGACCCGCAGAAAGAAGCCAACGCAAACAAGATCGCACTCGAATCTTGCGTTAAGTCCTTCAAGCAGATCAGCGCCGAACAGGGCCGTGACTGGAAAGAACAGATTGACGACATGGCCGACGTTGTAGCATACGCCAAGGAAAAGGGAGTGCAGATTGGAGGTTATAAGAGTGTCCAGAACGAATCCCAAACAGACCCGAAAGAAAACCCCGATGAATAACCAGCCCCTGCAGCGCGATTTCTCCACGGCCAGCATCCGGGCAGTGAGCGACGACGAAAACAGCCGCACCTTTGAACTGAGCTTTAGTTCTGAGGAACCTGTTCAGATGTGGTTCGGAACCGAGATCCTCGACCATTCCAGCAACGCCATGGATATGAGCCGAATGCAGAGCATGGGCATCGTCCTTTTTAACCACGACAGGAACCGGGTGATTGGTAAGGTCACCCGGGCATGGGTTGAGGACAACCGTGGCAAGGCCACGATTGAGTTTGACAACGACGAGGACAGCGAAACCGTCCGCTCCAAGGTCGCCAGCGGCACCCTCAAGGGCGTTTCCGTCGGCTATCGTGTCTTCAACTATGAGAGCGTCAAAGAGGGCGCCAAATCCCTGGACGGGCGCTTCACCGGCCCCTGCTACATCGCCAAGAAGTGGCAGCCCTACGAGATCAGCATTGTTTCCGTCCCCGCCGACACCACCGTCGGCGTTGGTAGAGATATGACCGAGGACGGACAGCCGCCCGCAGTACAAACCGCCCCGGGTCTGGCTTTCTACGAGAGCCAGCTCGCCGCAAATCGTAACTACTAACTGGAGGTAAATCACACATGAACAAGAGAGAGCAGCTGCGGCAGAAACTGCAGCGCCAGCAGGCCATCCTGACCGCCGCCCGCACCGCAGGCCGCGACATGACCGAGGACGAGACCCGGGAATTTAACTCCCTGCAGAACGACATCGAGACCCTGCGCCCTGAGGCTGATGCTGAAGCGGAGGCAGAGCGCCAGGCTCAGATTGAAGCCGCCCGCACCGCGGAGCGCCAGCGTGTCACCGATATCACCACCCTGTGCCGGAACTTCAACGTCGATGCTTCCCAGTACATCACCGGCGGCCAGACCGTAGACCAGGTGCGCACCGCCATTCTGGACGGTATGATTCAGAACGGTACTCCTGCCCGCACCGGCGTCAAGGTGACCGCCGATGAAACCGACAAGTTCCGCGCAGCAGCAGCTGACGGCCTTATGACCCGCAGCGGCCACACCCCCGCAGCCCCTGCGGATGGCTCCCGCCAGTTTGCAGGCATGAGCCTGCGTGACATCGGCATTGAGTGCCTGACCCGCGAGACCGGCAAGAGCGCTTCCGACTTCATGCGTATGAGCGCAGATGACCTGTACACCGAGCTGGCCCGTGCATTCCACAACCCCTCGGCATCCTTCCCTGCCATCATGGACACCGCCATCAACAAGAGCATCGTCCACGCCTACGACCACGCTCCGACCACCTTCGAGAAGTTTACCCGCAAGGGCACTCTGCGTGACTTCAAGCGCACCGACGGCCACAACTACCTGATCGGCGGCGTTGGCGACCTGCTGCTGGTTCCTGAGAACGGCGAACTCAAGGCGGATACCCACAAAGAGGAAATGCTGCCGCAGCGCAAGCTGGATACCTACGGCCGTCAGTTCAGCATGAGCCGCCAGGCGTTCATCAACGACGACATCGGCTTCCTGTCCGAGGTTCCCGGCATGTACGCTGCAAAGAGCAAGAAGCAGATCAACAAGATGGTCTACTCCATCCTCTACAACAACGGCCAGATCTATGACGGCAAGACCCTGTTCCACGCCAATCACAAGAACCTGATTTCCTCCGGCAGCGCACCGACTGGCGCAGCCATTCAGGCCATGATCCAGCGGATGCAGCTGCAGGATGACCCGTTCGGTGAGGCTATCAACCTGGCCCCCTCCACTATCATCCTGCCCGTTGGTTACGGCTTCGCCATGCAGTCCATCTTCGGCAGCCCCACCATCCAGACCAGCGAAAACACCCAGGCAGCAAACCCGCTGTATAACTACCGCTACCCGATGGAGATCGTCGAGGACGCCACCCTGAACATCCTGGCAGGCTCCGGCGCATGCCCCTGGTTCCTGGGCGCCAACCGCGAGGAAACCACGGGCATCCAGGTCGATTACCTGAACGGCCAGGAGACCCCCACCTTCCGCCGCAGCGAGACCGTCGGCCAGCTGGGCTTTGTGTGGGACATTTGGCTGGACTGGGGCATCAGTGTCATGGACTACCGCGCGTTCGTGAAGAACCCCGGCGCTGCCCTGCCCACCCTGTAAGAGATAGGAGGAAACGTACATGATCGCAAGCTACAAGCAGCCCGGCTCTGCCATTGACTACCCCAACGGCACCAGCTCCGCTATCGCCGCAGGCCAGGTCGTGAGCCTGACCACCCGCATCGGCGTTGCAGGCACCGACATCCCCGCAAGCGCCGTCGGCAGCCTGTACGTCAAGGGCGTTTTTGCCATGCCCAAGGCGGCCTCTACCGCTATCGCCATCGGCGCCGCCGTCTACTACGACGCCTCCGCCGACAACATCACCACGACCGCTGCAAGCAACATCCCCGCAGGCTGGGCTATTGCAGCAGCCGCTGAAAACGATACGACCGTGCAGGTCTGCATCGGCTAAGGGAAAGGCGGCGCAGTATGATCTATACCGCAAACAGCACCGTGACGGTGGAGGGCAAAAGCTACCGCCCCGGCGATTCCGTGGACATTCATGACGCCAGCGCTGCAAAGGAGCTGCTCGCCGTTGGCTTCATCGTGACCCTGCCCGGCGAGTATGCCCCCGGCGAAACGCTGACCGTGGATGTTCAGCAGGAGCCCGAGGACGGCGTTGCCACCGGCCACCTCAACAAAGAGGAACTGGAAGCGATGCCCAAGGCGCAGCTCCTGACCCTCGCCGAAAATATGGGCCTGGACACCAAAGACCTGACCAAAGCAAAGCTGGTTGAAGCCATTGCTGCTGCCGAGGTTCAGGCCGAGGTTTGACCGTGGGCTTCAAGGATTTGCTGGTGCAGGATGCAAAGAACGTATTCCTCAACCGGGAAGAATTTGCAGACATGCACAGCATAAACGGCAAGCCAATGCCGGTGCTGGTTGACGATAACGAGATTCTGGAACGCGACAAGTCCAAATTGATGAACGTCACTATCACCGGGATCTACAAAGAGCGCAAGCTGATCTATGTAGCCACCGACAACCTCGGAGCCAAACCCGCCCCGGACGACCTGCTCAATTTTGACGGCGCCTGGTATAAGGTAAACGACTGCACCGATGAGGCCGGGATTCTCTGCATTGAGATGGAGGCGAATCGCTCTTGAAAGAATACGAGGTCTTACAGGTTGACGCCGACGCCTCCATTGAAAAAATGGTTCAGCGCCTGGACAACCTGCAAAAAATGGTTGATACGCCGAAAGTGGTGGCAGCGGCCATCAACTCGGCAGCCCGCAGCACAAAGAACAAGATCGTCAAGGACACCAAAGAGCGTTATGCGACGGCCAACGATTCCGTTTACTCGTCCAGCAGCGCCTTGAAGGTGGACGCCGCCACCGGCGGCGACCTGACCGCCACGCTCCATTCTTCCGGCTCCATGCAGGAGATCATGGACTTCGATTCAAAGCCGAACGCTGGCAGCAGCGCCGCAGCGGCGCACGTTCTCAGCAGTTCCGGCATGAAGTCCTTGGAGCATAACGGCTTAAAGGCTTTCCTCGTTCAGTTCAGCAGCGGACACAAAGCCATTGTCCAGCGGGTGCCGGGTGAAACCTACACCTCGGCGGGCGCTTCCAAGCGTGCGCAGAGATGGGGCGCAAAGTCCGACATGACCCGCATTGAAAAATTGCTTTCTCCGTCCGCCCCGCAGATGTTCGGGAATCCCGACACCGTAGACCCGGCGCTTGAGCGAGCATCCGAGCTTCTCGACAAGCAGATGGAGAAACAAATCGAAAAAGCGCTCGAATAAAGGAGGCATCCCACATGACAGCTACCGACCTGCAGGACGCTATTGTCCAGGCATTGAAGGAACAGCTTGCTCCGCTGCGCCTCACAAATTCCGCAGGGCATGAGGTAGGCGTCAAGGTATTCCCGCAGTTCAAGCCGTACCGCGCTCCAAGGCCTGCTCAGACCACCAATGACGACGACCTCCCGGAGCCGTATGTGCTGGTGGCCCTTGTCAACGGCGAGCAGACCGAAATTGACAAGCCGAACAAGGTTGACGTGGTCGTTGCCGTTGAGGTCTACGACCCCGACCCGAACCGGCAGGGATACCGGGACGCCTCCCACATTTTGAACGTGATCCTGGGGTACTTTGAGCGCAAAGTGAAGATTGCGCGGGCTTTTGAGCTTGTGCGCCCCATCAAGTGGGATAACGACCTCGATCCCAACAAACACCCCTACTATTCCGCAGCAATCGGCCTTCATTTTGAAGGGCCTACTATTTATAGAGAGGAGCCTGAAACATAATGGCAAAAAACACCACCCCTGCCGCCCCGGAGCAGGTCGTTTATATTGGCCCGAACATTCCCGGCGTTGTTCGCCAGGATTCCGTGTTCACCGGCGGCATTCCGGCACACTTGACCGAAAAGATCAAGGCGATTCCCGCCATTGAGAGCCTGATTATTCCCCTGGATTCCTTTGCAGAGGCTCGCAAGGAACGCCAGAGCGGCGCAGGCCGTATCGTTACCATCTGCAACATCGTTGCAAAGAAGATTCAGGAGGGCGCATAAATGAGCTATCTTCATGGCGCAGGTAACAGCGAGGCTGCCACCAGCTTAACCACCCCCACCACGTCCAGCGCTGGCCTGCAGGTCATTTTCGGCACGGCCCCCATCCACCTGGCAAAAGACCCCTACAAGGCAGCGAACACCCCGAAACTCTGTTACAGTTTTGCAGAGTGCCAGGAAGCCCTCGGCTACTCTGACGACTTCGAGAACTTCACCCTTTGCCAGAGCATGGACGCAAACTTCCGTGTTTATAATAACTCCCCCATCGTCCTGGTGAACGTGCTTGACCCGAACAAGGCGGCGCACACCACGGAGAACGCGGAGGAAACTGTCACCGTTACCGGCGGCATGGCAACCTATACCAAACAGTATGTTCTGCTGCCCTCGTTGGTGGTGAAGAACGATGCTACCCCGCTCGCCGCCGATGTGGATTATACCGCGGTGCACGACGATGACGGCAACGTGACTATCGTGCTGCTGTCCACCACCGCAAAGGCAGCAACCGCACTGAAGATCACCAGCAAGAGCATCAAGCCCAGCGGCGTTACCAAGACCGACGTCGTCGGCGGCGTAAACAGCAGCACCAACGAGGAAACTGGCCTGGAAATCATCCGCCAGGTCTATCCCAAGTTCGGCCTGGTGCCCGGCCTGATTATCGCACCCGGCTGGTCGCAGGACGCAACCGTGGCTGCTGCGCTGCAGGCAAAGGTTGAACAGCTGAACGGCTGCTTTGACCTCAACACCATTCTGGATATTCCTGCCAACTCCGACGGCGCAACGGTTTACACCGACTGCAAGCAGGCGAAAGAAAAGCAGGGATTCTCCACGAACCACGGCATCTGCCTCTGGCCTCGTGTTTTGGTCGGCGAGAAGAAATACTACTTCTCCGCCATGGCCGCAGCGCACACCGTCTGGCTCGACACGAGCAACGACGGCGTCCCCTACGAATCCCCCTCTAACAAGAGCCTGCGCATTACCGGCCTTTGCTTGGACGACGGCACCGAGGTGCTTCTCGACAAGCAGCAGGCGGACGACGTTCTCGGCGCAAACGGTATCTGTACCGCCATCAACGTCAACGGCCTCAAGTTCTGGGGCAACAATACCTGCGCATACCCCTCGACTACGGACACCAAAGATCGCTTTTGGTGCGTCCGCCGTTTCTTCGACTGGGACGGCAACAACTTTATCCTGACCTACTTCCAGAAGGTGGACAAGCCCGAGAACCGCCGCCTCGTGCAGGACATCGTGGATAGTACGAACATCACCGGCAGCGGCTACGTTGCTCGTGGCTACTGCGCAGGGTACAACATGAAGTTCCTGGAGGACGAAAATCCGACCACCGAGCTGCTGGCAGGCCATCTGACCGTCCATACCTACATGGCGCCTTTCGTCCCCACGGAGTACATCCACAACATCCGCGAGTACGACACCGACGCCCTGTCCACCATCTTCTCCTGACCGATTGGAGGTATAAAACGTGAATATTCCTACCAAGATCGCCAAGTATGAGGTCTACAAAGACGGCGTCAAGCTCATTGGCCGTGGCGAGGAAATGACGCTGCCCAGCTTTGAGACTCCCACCAACACCGTTTCTGGCGCAGGTATTCTCGGCGAGTACGAAGATCCCACTCCGGGTTATTTCAACGAACAAGAGCTTCCCATTCCTTTCCGGGTTATGAGCAAGGAAGCAGCATCCCTGGCAAATATGCTCAAGGCTCACCACCTGGCAATCCGTGGCGGTGTTCAGGGCAACACGGACGACGGTGACATCGAGTTCACCCCTATCCGCGTAGTCGTTCGCGGCCTCACCAAGAAGTGCGAGCCGGGCAAGCTCAAGGCCGCAAACTCCATGGAAACCAGCGTCACCCTTTCGATCAGATATATTCTGATTGAGGTAGACGGCGAACCCCTGATCGAACTGAACAAAATCCGTGGTAAGTACGCCGTGAACGGCGTAGACCAGCTGGCAGCTTTGGAGGCAATGTGCTAATGGAAGACAAGAAACTGACCCTCGCCCCCGAGGTCGAGGAGCCCGAAACCGCAGAGGACACCAATGAGCTTTACATCAAGTTCGCCAAGCCCTACACCTTCGGCGACAAGACCTATACCGGCATCGACCTGTCCGGCCTTGAGGACGTGAACGGCGCAGTCCTCAAGGAAGCAGGCCGCGTGGTTCAGAAACTGAACAAAGGCATCAACCCCGCCACCGTGGAAATGACGATGGAGTATGCCGTGTACATGGCGCACCACGTCACCAACCTGCCCTCGGACTTCTTTTGGGGCCTGCGCGCTCCTGACCTGGTATCCGTCAAGGGCGCAGTCGTGGGTTTTCTCTACGGCGGGGATGGGGAGGACTAACCCCGCGGGCGATCACAAAAACCACCGTCTATATGTCACAGGCTCTGCACGTTGGCATTGACTACCTGCAGAGCCTGTCCATAGACGAACTGAACGACTTGGCAGACGCCATCCAGGACTATGCAAGGGAGGTGGAGGCGCAAATTGGCAAAAAGTAAAACGTATGACCTGATGATAAAGATCGGTGCCAAATCAGACGGCACCCTCCGAAAGGCCTGCGCAGCAGCCGACAAAGACCTTGCCTCCCTCAGCAAATCGGCAAAGGCAGTCGGCAAAGCCGCTGCCGCAGGGTTTGCAGCCGCCACCACGGCGGCTGTGGCCTTTTCTACCGCAGCCGTGACCGCCGCCGCAGGCTACCAAAAGGAACTGTCCAACGTCCAGACCCTGCTCACCGGCACCGACGAAGAAATTGCAGCCCGAACCGCCAGCATTTCTTCAGACGTTCTGAGCATTTCGGACAAGACCGGCGTTGCCACCAGCAACCTGACCGATGGTATGTACCAGGTCATTTCTGCGTTTGGCGACGTTGACGATGCTTCCTCCATTCTGGAAACAGCGGCTAAATCCGCCGCCGCAGGTAACGCCACCACAACGGACAGCGTCAACCTGCTTTCCGCCGTCACCAAGGGCTATGGCGACATCAGCGCAGAGGCTGTCCAAAAGGCAGCAGATCTGTCCTTTGCTACCGTCCGCCTCGGACAAACCAGCTTCCCGGAACTGGCCTCGTCCATCGGCAAGGTCGTCCCCCTGGCCTCCGCCCTGGGCGTGCAGCAAGAGGAACTATATGGCACCTTCGCAACCTTGACCGGCGTAACCGGCAGCACCGCAGAGGTCGCCACGCAGTACAAGTCCGTCCTTTCTGGCCTTATGTCGCCCTCCAAGAGCATGGACGCCGCCCTTAGTAAGATAGGCTACTCCACCGCAGACGCAGCCATCAAGAGCCTGGGCTTCCAGGGAACGCTTGAAGCGTTGATGGGAACCGTTGGCGGTGATACCCAGGCCATGGCAAAGCTGTTCAGCAGCGTGGAGGCGCAGACCGCAATCCTCGCCCTTTGCGGCGAGCAGTCCAGCACCTACGCCGAAAAGACGGCGGAGATGTACAACGCCACCGGCGCAGCGGATGAAGCATTCGCCCGCCAGACGGGCAACCTGGATTATAAGATTCAAAAGCTCACCAACCGCTTCCAGAATTTCCTGACAAAGGCCGGTTTGAAGCTGCTGCCGTATCTGGAAAAGCTGGCCGACAAGGCTATTCCATACCTGACGGACGCCATGGACAAAGGCCTCGTTATTTTGGACGATATTCTCCCTAAAGCAGAAAAAGCCGTCCAATTTGCGGCGGAGCATAAAGAACTGTTCATCGCCCTTGCAAGCGGTGTCCTTACCGCAGTAACGGCTTTCAAGACCTTCAAAACAGCCATGACCGCCATCAGCGCTGCGAAAAATCTCGCTACTGTTTTCAAGGCGGCTTCCAACGGCGGTGCTACTCTCGGCAAGGCCGCAGAAGTAATGAACCTTAAACTCCTGGTTGCGGTCGCCATCATCGGCGCAGTTGTTGCCGTCTGTATTGGGATGTACCGAAACTGGGACAAGGTAACAGCCTGGGCGCAGCGCATGGGAATCAAGGTCTCCGAGGTTTGGACTTCGATTCAAACCGCGGTGCTTACCACCGTAGCTGCCCTGGTTTCTGGATTCCAGACCAACTTTCCACTGCTCTCCGCCTACCTTTCTGGCTGGTGGAGCAGCGTATCCGCAGCCGCCGAAAATGTAAAAGCGATTTTCTTCAACCTCATCCAGTTTGTGGAGAACGTATTCTCTGGGAACTGGGGAGCCGCGTGGCAGAATATCGTGAACATTTTCGCCAACATCTTCGGAGCTATTGTCAACCTGGCAAAGGCCCCGATGAACGGCGTAATTTCGGCCATCAACTACGTTCTCGGCAAGATCAACTCCCTGAACGTAAAAATCCCGGACTGGGTGCCGGTCATTGGCGGCAACACTTTCAGCTTCAAAATCCCGCAGATTCCGCAACTAGCAACTGGCGGCATCGTAACCGCCCCAACGCTGCTGGAAGCAGGCGAAGGTGGAGAGCCGGAAGCAATTATCCCCCTGTCCAAGCTCTACGACTTCCTGCTGAGCCTCGGGAAACCCGACCCGACGAAACCCCAGCCGCAGCCCACCGCAGGCGGCCAGAACCCGCCTCCCGAGGATAAGCCCCAGCCGCAGCCTGCAGAGGGCGGCGGAGGCGGCTTTGTGTTCTCCCCGACCATCATCTTCAAGGGCAACGGCTCCGTGACCCGGAAAGAAGTAGATCAAGCGATGGATTTCACATACCAAAAGTTTGTGAGATTCAGCAAGCAGCTGGAAGAAGAACGTCGCCGCAAGTCCTTTTCTCCGGCCTAACCAGGAGGCTAAATGAGTACCTATACCACGATTCAGGGCGACGTTTGGGACGCTATCGCTTATAAGGTCTACGGAGATTCAAAATACATGGGCTTCCTCATGGACGCCAACCCCGACAAGATCACCATCTTTGTTTTTGGGGCAGGCGTGGTGCTGATCATTCCAGACCTTCCCGAGAGCGAAACTGCCGCCCCGAATATGCCCACATGGAGGACAGGATGAAAGCCAGACAGTCCAGCGTTTCTATTACCTACGACGGCAAGGCCGCATCCGTCCTCAATCTTAACAAAACGGCGTTCACTTACACTGACCCTGCCAGCGGCGAAGCAGACAGCCTCGACATCACGTTCTTTGAGCGCAGCGCTTCCGCCGTCAGCGGTGGCAAGGTGGAGGTAAACAAACCGCTTTCCGCCACCATCGCCCTCACGAACTGGGCAGCCCAGGGCGACAACCGCACCCTCGACTGCGGCGACTTCATCGTTGACAAGGTTTCATATTCAGGCTGGCCGTGGACAGGCACCGTGAAAGCGGTATCTGTTCCGGCTAACACTGGATTCCGGCAGACCAAACGCACAAAGGTGTGGGAAAAGGCCACCGTGCAGAAAATCGGCCAGGAGATTGCCTCCAATGCAGGCATAGAACTGCTCTGGGATGTGGAGGGCGACGACCCGCAGATCACGACCCTTGAACAGTCCGAAACCACAGACTGCGAGTTTTACATGAACCTCTGCAAGACCTACGGCCTGAGCATGAAGGTCTACTCCAACAAGATTGTGGTCTACAGCCGGACAGAGTACAAGAAAAAGGATGCCGTTTGCACTATCTACCCGCACCAAATCCTTTCTTGGAGCTGGAGCCAGAACCTCGCTGGAACCTATACCGGCGGTGAGTACACCTATACCCAGCCCAAGACCAACAAGGAAATAAAGGTCACCCTTGGCACCGCAGACCGGCTGCTCAAGATGACCGGCAAGGCCGACGATGAAGCCGATGCACAAAAGAAGTTGCAGGCGGGAATTGATGAAGCCAACCACGGAGCAACGAAGCTCAGTCTGACCGTCAAGGGCAAGCTCCTTGTTTCCGGCCAGAACGTGGAAGTTTCCCTTGGAGCGCTCTCCGGGAAATACTTCACCGACACCACCACCCACAACCTCGGTTCCAGCGGCTACACGACAGACCTTGAACTTTCACTTATAGAGTAGGAGGCGCAGAATGGAAACTGTTCGCTTTGGTAAAATTTCCTCGGTGAACTACGAAGCCGGAACGGTGCGGGTCGTCTACCACGAAAAGGACGACTGTGTCACAAGCGAGATCCCGCTTCTTAGTTCCGAGTATATGATGCCCGAGGTAGACGATGCCGTTCTCGTTCTGCACCTCTCAAACGGCGCAGAAGTAGGCGTTGTCCTTGGCCGTCCTTGGGGCGACGAAAACAAGCCGCCCGAGGGCAGCCAGGGTCTCTGGCGCAAAGACCTTGACCGGGAAGCCGGGAAAGGGATGCTCCGCTACAAGGGCGGCACCCTCACCATCAAGATGAACAAGGTTGTCCTGGAAGCAAAAGAACTCACGGTAAAGGCCGAAACGACCATCACCGAGAACACAACTATGAAAAAAGACGCCAATGTGGGCCAGACCTTGACGGCCACAACCGACTGCATCGGCGGCGGGAAAAGCCTCAAGAGCCATACCCACACAAGCGCCGCACCTGGCAGCCCGACCTCTCCCACAAACTAACCCGGAGGTGATTTTTTGTTCATCGGAACCTTTGGAAGAAAGATCATCTTTCAGGTCAGCGACCTGGCCGTTTTTACTTTCCAGAATGCCACACGGGAAAGCTCCGGGCGCTGGACGACCCACGAAGGGCTCAACAGCAAACCGACCCCTGAGTTTCTGGGCGCAGACCTCAAAAAGGGAACGCTGGAAATTCACCTCTCTGCCGCCCTCGGAGTACGCCCCCGAAAAGTTCTTGATCTGCTGGCCCGCATGGCCGAAACTGGCGAAGTTCAGTATTTGGTGATTGGCTTCCGACCTTTCGGGAGGAACCCCTTCCGGGTCACGAAAGTAAGCGAGGCCTGGGACACCGTACTGCGACATGGCGAGCTGGCAAAGGCCACGGTCAACCTTGACCTTGAAGAATACCCGATGGAGGACACCACATAATGGAAACCACCGCAGTTTACATCGGGGATGAACCCCTGAAAGAAGTAGATGAGCAGGTCGAAACGCTGCTTTCTACCGTTGCCGGAACCATCCCATTAGACCGCGGTCTCGGCATAGACGACAGCTTCATCGACAAGCCCACAGAGGCCGCCCGGAGCTTGTACGTTGCCGAGGTCGCCGAAAAGATTCCCCGCTACATTCCCACCCTTTCCGTTGACAGCGTGAACTTCACCGCAGCAGCCAACGGCGGAAAGGTGACCGCAAAGGTGGTGCTTACCAATGCCTGATATTTCCACCGTTAAAGACCTGCCCGACATTTCGTTCATTGAGTATAAAACCGTGGACGATGTGAAAGCGAACATGGTCGCAGACTACGAAGCGTATATGACAGAGGCCACCGGGAAGCCCTACACGCTGCCCAGGGTCTCCCGAGATCGCTTCAAGCTCTACGCCGCAGCCGCCCAAATCTACCAAGCTATGAAGTACGTTGACATCAAGGGAAAGATGGACACCGTGAAATATAGCGTCGGTGATTTTCTGGATTTGCTCGGCGCTTTCCGCTGCGGAGCTACCCGGAACCAGGCCGCTGCAGCCGTTACGACTATCCGCTTCACCCTCTCAGCTGCAAGGGCGTCCGTCACGGCCATCCCGCAAGGAACCCGCATTGCAGCGGGACAGCTTTTCTTTGCAACCTCGGTATATACCGAGATCCCAGCGGGCGACCTGACTGCCGATATTCCCGCGACGTGCATGACCGCAGGCGAAACCGGCAACGGTCTGGCTCCCGGCGAGCTTAAAACGCTGGTTGACCCGGTTCCCTACGTTCAGAGCGTAGAGAACACCTCGACTTCCAGCGGCGGCGCCGACAGGGAGAGCGACGAGAGCTTTGCAGCCCGCATCTTCATTGCGCCCGGCAAATACTCCACCGCGGGCAGTCGGAACGGCTACGAGTACCATGTGCAGGATTACAGTTCTGCCATCGGCGGCGTTCACGTTTCGAGCGACCAGGCAGCCGGAACCGTTGAAATTGTTTTTGTCATGGCAGACGGCTCCCTCCCGAGCGCCGAAATGATTTCCGCCATGAGCCAGCACATGAGCGCAGAAACCCTCCGCCCGATGAACGACCTTGTGACCGTTCGCGCCCCCGCAGAGGTAAAGTATACCGTTTCCCTCACCTACTACATCAACCAAAGCGACAACAACCGGGCTGTGGCGATTCAGCAGGCAGTCTCCGCAGCGGTTGACAGCTACGTCGCCTGGCAGCGGAAAATTGGGCGAGACATTAACCCCTCCAAGCTCCTGGCCCTCGTGATGGGCGCCGGGGCAAAGAGGGCGCAGATCACCGCCCCGATATTCACCGCCATCCCGGCGGACAGTATCGCTGCCATTGACGGCACCGCCTCGATCACATACGGAGGCCTTGAGGATGACTGAACTTAAAGACAGCCGCTTCACGGAACTGCTCCCGAGCGACCTGAAGAACGACACGGAAACCCAGGCGTTTGCTTATGCCGTCAGCAGGCAGGTGCAGCAGATCATCCGCTTCGCCGACGCTGCCTGCATCTATATTGCGATTGACAGCGTCCCGGAACCTGTTCTCGACCTTCTCGCTGTGGAGCTTCGCACCCCGGTCTATAAGCAGACATACAGCGTTGCCATCAAGCGGGCGCTGGTAAAGGAAAGCCTCATTTTCTACGACCAAATGGGAACCCCGGCTGCGGTCAATCGCATCATTGAGGCGGTATTTGGTGTGGGCTATATAAAGGAATGGTGGGAATGCGGATTGCAGCCCCACCACTTCAAAGCCTACACCACAAACCCCGCCGTCACTGCAGCCAATGTGCAGGAATTCAAAGAGGTTTTGAACTCCGTGAAGCGGCTTTCCAGTTGGCTCGACGAAGTAGTGCTTGACCTCTCCACAGACGCCGCCCAACCCAAGGTTGGATTTTTCGTTCATACCGGCGACATCGTAACGCTCAACAAGGCGACCATGTAAGAAAGGAGGAAGCACAAATGTTTGAAGCCCCTAAACTCACGAACGCAGGCAAAGCCCTTTACTACCGCAACCTCGGCGGCGAAGCACTCAAGATCACAACCATGCAACTCGGCGACGGCCAGCTCAGCACCCCCATTGCGACCCTGACCGGCCTCGTTCATTCCGTTGTTTCGATTGATGCAGCGGTAAAGCAGCGCACGGACTATGTGGAGGTAAACGCCAAATTTTCCAATGCCGGCCTGAGCGCAGGCTTTTACTGGCGGGAGGTCGGCATCTTCTGTGCAGACCCGGACAACCCGAATGACCGCAGCAAGGATATTCTTTACTGCTATCAGAACGCATACGACACCGCAGACTATATCGCCCCCGCAGCAACGGAGCTGGTGGAAAAGAGCGTCACCATCCCCATCATCGTAGGCGATGCCACCAACGTGACCTGCACCTTGGACAAGTCCCTCATTTACGCCACCTGGAAAGACCTGCAGGAACACAACGAGAACGAAGACGCCCATCCATTCATTCAAACGAACCTGAACGAAGTCTATTCGATGCTGGTGAACGGCGAAGTTTGGACGGCGCTCGGAACCAGCGCAGGCGAACGGCTCTGCACCTCAGACGGCATAGTTCTGCTGGCCAACCGCAAACTGCAACTTATTTGATTTGGAGGTAATGCAATGGAAACCCCTGTTCAGAAACCTATTTCGGAGCTTTCCGAGGCCCTGGAAGCCCTCGGCACGGACAAGCTGCTCATTCAGACCGCCAACGGCACGAAGATCATCCAGGCCAGCATCCTGGCGCCTGCCCTGCTCTCCCTGCTGGTCGGAGACAGCGCTGCCAGCCATAACGCGATTTATCGTGGCAAGTGCCTTGGCAGCAGCTTCACCTCAGCACAGAGCGCAGCCATCCGCTCCGGCAAGTTCACCGACCTCTATATCGGCGACTACTGGACAATTAACGGCAGAAACTGGCGCATTGGTGCCCTGGACTACTGGTATCGCTGCGGCGACACCGACTGCACCACCCACCACGCCCTCATTGTCCCGGACGCTCACCTGTACACCGCAGCCATGAACGCCACCAATACCACGGAGGGTGCATACATTGGCAGTCAGATGTACAAGACTGGTCTGGATGAGGCCAAGACCATCGTCAACGCCGCTTTCGGTTCCGACCACATTTTGAACCACCGCGAGCATTTCCAGAACGCTGTCAGTAACGGCAAGCCCAGCGGTGGCACCTGGTACGATAGTACCGTCGATTTGATGAACGAGGCCATGGTCTACGGCACCCGCCACTTCACCGCAGTTTCGGACGGCAGCACCGTGCCGAACAACTACACCATTGACAAAAGCCAGTTGCCCCTTTTCCGCTATGCGCCCTGGTTCATCCACGCGCAGCGAGCCTATTGGTGCTGGTTGAGGGATGTGGTCTCGGCGGCGTCCTTCGCCCACGTCAGCGGCGGCGGGAATTGCACCTACGCCAACGCCTCGTATGTCGGTGGCGTCCGCCCGGCTTTTGCAATCTACTAATCAACCATCCGGCGGCAACTGCCGCCGGATAATATGGAGTTAAAAATGTCAGAAGTTCCTAAAGGCAGGCGCAACCATTCCAAGCTGGAAGCTCAAACGCTCGCGTCCGACATCCGCGGGCAGATCACCACGGAAATCATGGTGACGTTTGGTTACAGCCAAAAGAAATATGAAGATCATATAAAGGCAATGACCGGCTACATCCAAAACCCCGAGGAAAGAGAAGCAGTCGCCGAAACGATACGCAAGCTGGAAGAAAACTTCGAGGGCTGGTTTATCGTCAAAGAGCGTGACCGTATGTTCCAACTGGCCTGCGACATTCCCTCGCACCTGCGGGAAGCAAATGCCATCCTCCCCAAAATTTACGACGAGTATGTGGAACGCCGCCTGCATCTTGACAAAGCAATCGCCTGCTGCTATCGGCTTCAAGATGAATTGCAATACACCGCAACCACCCTCCCATCCGATTACAACAAGTTTACCCGCATTGTTCTTGACCTCGACCATGAAGCCAACCTGATAAAGAAGCTTCGACGCTCCGATGAAAAGCGCTTTTCCGATTTGGCGGTGGAACCCGCGCAGAAACCTCCACAGGAAGCTCCACCGCCAGAGGAAGCGCAGAAAACCGAATAAGAAATAGGGCAGCCTTTGTATGTGGTCTCGGCGACGAACTTCGCCAACGTCAACAACAACGGGAATTGCAACTACAACAACGCCTCGAATGTCAATGGCGTCCGCCCGGATTTCGTAACCGCACATAAAGGGTACAGCCCGCCTGCGGCAATGCGAAAGGAAAGGCTGTCCTCCTGCGGGCGCTCCGCAGCAAATACGAATCATGACGGCCCCGGTTACGACCGATGAGCCTATCGCGTGGTTTTTTACATGAATAATTACTATGATGCAAACGCCTTGTTTGAGGCCGGAACCAAGTCCATCAAGGGAAGCCGTTGGAAATACAGCACACAGCTTTTTGAGATGAACCAGCTTCTGGAAACGGCCAAACTCCAAAAGGCGTTGATGGAAGGAAAATACCGCCCGGCGGTTGGCAGCAAATTTGTCATAAAAGAGCGGGGTAAAACCCGGTATATTTCCAGTGCGACCATGCAGGACAAAACCGTGAACCATATCGTTTGCGATAAGGTCTTGACGCCGTACCTGCACAAATACCTCCAATACGACAATAGTGCCAGCCAGAAAGGAAAAGGTGTATCCTTCCACCGGCAGCGATTTGAAACGCACCTTCACCAATACTTCAACGAAACAGGCTCGAATGAGGGTTATATTCTTCTTTGGGATTATAGCGGCTATTACGCAAACATTCCCCACGAAAAGTGCCTGGCTACCGTCGGCGCCTTTCTTGACCGGGAACCCATAGACCCGCTGGAGCGCCAGCTCACAAAAGAGATCATGGCTGCCACCTTTCGGACTTTTGAGATGGACGTTTCCAGGTTCAGCGATAAGGAAGTTGCCGAGATGTACCGCCGAAAAGTAGACCCGCTTCTCAATGCAGGAGTGCCAGCAGCACAGCTTACAGGCGAAAAGTGGCTCCGCAAAGGCGTGGACATTGGAAACCAGCAGTCGCAGGATATAGGGATTCTATACCCATACAGGATAGATAACTTCTGCAAAATCGTCTGCGGCTTCCGGCACTTCGGACGGTATACGGATGATTCCTATATCATCCACCGCAGCAAGGAAAAGCTGTTGCAGGCTTTCGAGGGAATAAAGAAAATCGCCGCAGAATTCGGCCTTATCATCAACGAGCGCAAGACCCGGATTTGCAAGCTCTCGGACACCTACCGCCACCTGCAAATTCAATACTCCTTGACCGCCAGCGGGCGGCTTATTCGCAAGATCAACCCTAAAGCAGTCACCCGGGAACGTCGCAGGCTGAAAGCCTACAAGCGCCTCCTGGATGCCGGGCGCATGGCCTATTCCAAAATTGAGGAATCCTTCAAGCCCTGGATTGCCAGCGTCTACAAGTATATGTCTCGCCAACAAATTCTAGGATTGAGCAGGCTATTCTATGACCTGTTCGGAAAGGCACCAACATGGAAGAAAACGCACGGAAGCAGCCATGGACGGTTACGCTGGATGATGGCACTGCCATCGGCGGCCTGACCCTCAGCGGCAACAACTTCATCTCGGACACCGAACTGACCCCGGAGATGTTCGACGGCAAACTCTCCAAGATCACCGCCACAGACGGCGACAGCACCTTGGAATGGAACAACGCGGAACTGGTGCAGATCACGCACCCGGACAGCCGCTGGTGGTTTGTCCTGCGGGAGCTTTCGCCCGAGGAACTTTTTAGAGCCACCACCAAGGCGAAGCTGGACTATCTGGCCCTCGTTACCGATACCGACCTGGAGGATATGTGACCATGAACGAACACAGCAAGAAATTCCCTGACATCAAGAGCTACTACGACCTTGGCATCTGGCGCAGCACTACCGTGAAAAAGGTCGTGAAGAAAGGCTGGATCACTCCCGCCGAATACGAAGAGATTACCGGCGAATCCTACACCGCATAAAGCCGCCGGGAGGGAAAATGGAAATTCAACTGACCGAGTTTCTCATTGACACCGTGGAAAAACTTCTTCGTATCGTAAAGCAGCAGAACAGCGCCCTCGCACAGCTTGGAGCCGTAGCCGCAGAGGAACAGCTTCAAGAGGTGGAGGCCGCCTATTCCGCTGCCGTATACCCTGGCGGGAAGGAGGTGGACAACGCCAATGTGGATTGATGCAGACGCCATCATCAAAGCCGCCGCCTTTTTAACAGCGCTCGGCGTCCTCGGCGGCGCAGCAGTATCGCTTTATAAAGCGTCCGAGCGGGACAGGAAGCAGAGCGAGATCATCAAAGAGATGATGGACGAACAGTCCCTGATTTGCTATGGTCTGCGGGGCGCCCTGCAGGGCCTAATCGAACAGGGCTGCAACGGCCCTTGCAAGGACGCCCTGGAAAAGCTCAACAAGCATCTGAACCAGGAAGCACACCACAACGATTTGTAAACAGGAGATAAAAAAATGGAGTACATGAACGAAATCATTTCCTTGTTGGTAAAAGCCGCAAGTCTGGGCTGCCTGGCCCTGTTTTCCACCGTCGTTCTTCCTTGGCTGAAGAACCAGTCCTTCTTCTGGATCGTCAAGGTGGCAGCCAAAGCCGCCGAGAAGCTGGGCAAGACCGGCGCAATCCCCAAGGCAAAGAAGAAAGAATGGGTCATTGAGCTTTTGACCCGCTGGGGCTACAAGGTAGACGAAAAGACCGAGGTGTTCATTGAGGCAGTACTTACCGACTTGGATAACGCCGCCCAGGAAGCGCTGTCCAAAATTGACGAGGCCTGACCCATGATCGCACCGTACAAAGGAACCTTCCGCATTTCCCAGACCTGGAACAACCTGCGCAGCAACGGCACCCTGCACCAAGGCTTCGACCTGGTGGGCATTGCCGACAAACGCCTCTATTCCCCGGTATACGGCACCGTCGTCCGGGCAGGCTGGGAGAACCCCAAGAACGCAAAGCAGGGCTGGGGCCGCCGGGTGGTCGTGCGCATCGGCAAGACCCGTTTCTATATGTACTTCGGCCACCTTTCCAGCATTGCCGTCACCGCAGGCCAGACCGTCAAGCCCGGCGACCTAATCGGCATTGAGGGCAGCACCGGCCACAGCACCGGCAGCCACCTGCACTGGGAAATCCGGGAATCCGACAATCACAACCTTTACAGGGATATGCCGCAGTACTCGGACATTCCGAACGCCGCCAGCAGGACGGCAAGAGCTTCCGCCTGGGACGGCTCACTGCTCGGCAGCGCAACCCTCGCCGCCGGACGGAACAGCTACCCGGCAGCCATCCACAACGCTACGTTGCAGGCCAGGCTCTCCGCCCTCGGATTTGACGCCGGGGATCCTGACGGTCTGTTTGGAGCCAAGACCACCGCAGCCGTGAAACAGTTCCAGTTGAGCCGCAGCCTGACCGTTGACGGCAAGGTTGGAGCCAAAACCAAAGCGGCGCTTTTCGCACCGTAACCGCAAAAAGGACACCGAAACTCCCACCTCGGGGACGCTCGGCGTCCTTTTTCTTTGCGTAACTCCGCAGGCCACAGGGAAGCCCGCCAGTGCTTTTTATATGCAGTCGGTAAAGTTCCAGGTCTAAATACCAAAACGCCGCACAAATAAAGTTTTTTCCATTGGAAAAAAGTAGAGGACAAAAGAAAAATCCCCGGAGGTCTAACCCCCAGGGACTACCCGAATATTTCAGCCCTTGCACCGATACCCCGCCCGCCGGAGGAACGCCTCCGCCTGGTGCAGCTCGGTAAACGTCCGGGAACTATGCTTCTGGCGGTCACGCCCCATAATATGCTGACCATCCAGAGCTTTCACCACAAATTGCTCCCGCCCGTTCTTCATAACCCGGTTGAAGTAGACGGCCTGCCCGGCCTCATTGAACATTTTCATAAACCCAGCCTCCATTCATAATAGCTTGCATTCCAGAGAGCAACGGAGCGGAGCAGCCCGACCCGGTGGCCCTCGCTGTCAAGTTCCACCCGCTGCACAATCTCCTGGCCGTACATATTCACGCCCAGGGAGTACAGATACTTTTTCGTGCGGTACTGGCCGCCCGCCATCAGAGCCGCAGCCATTCGCTTTGAGATCGTCATACACCGCACCTCCCATCAGCGAGCGTCCCGGACGAAAGACCGGCGACGATCATTCATGTAGACGCACAGGTGAACGGTGTTGACGTACTCACCTGTATTTGTGTTGCCCATCTCACACAGCACATCAGCCCAGCCCAGGTCATCCGCCCCGGAGTAGCTCCATGCAGCCAAGAAGCAAGGCTCGCTGGATTTATCGGTGGCGAACCGCTCGGCCTTCTTGACCTCGGAACGCTTCAAGTTAAACTCTTCCATTTCATAATCCCCCAAAGATTGAACTTAGATTGTGGTTCCCACGACCATCCCGGCGGCCAGCCGGTAGGTTTCGGCTCCCACCACGGAGCCATCATCAGGCGGGGGAGTTTACCACTCTTGCGAATTGAAATCATCCAGCGCATCACGAAGTCTGCAAACTCTGTCAAATGCCTTCTTCCTCACATCCACCAGCGCACCAGACGTTAATTTCCCATCGGGATCTGCCTTTTTAAGCGCGGAAGTAGTAAGTTCGAGCGATTTTTCCGCGGCCTTTAGGTCGTCTGTAAGGGCTTCGTAAATCTGCACAAGTGTTTGATACTTCATCGTTCAGTCCTCCTTAGTCTTTGATCTCGCACACGTCGGTCACTTCGTAGACATCCAGACCGTGCCCCGTCTCATCCACCAGCCGCTGCACGGTTACGTTCCGGGCATCTACTGGGTCCTCGGCAAGAACCTCGTAGCAGTCCCAGAATTTATCGACCGTGTTGTAGACGTACACCTTATAACGCTTCATAATTTTCATGTCCTCCATTTGTTTCGTTTTCCCTTTCGGTGTCTGTGTCTTACCACATAAGCGCAGGAAACTCCACTGTCAAACAGTCCAAAGAATACTGCGTTTATATGGTAAACTTTATACTTCCATTTTTACGGCGTCCGCAGTATACTGTACTAAAAGGGAGGGCTGCCACATGAGAGAATCACACACCAATAACCCCATAGACGAACGCTGCAAGGCCGCAGGCATAAGCCGCCGGGAACTTTGCCGCCAGGCAAAACTGAGCTACCGCACCGTGGAAAGCTGGTGCGCTGGACACCGTAAAAGCCCGGACGTATACCAACTTTGGAGAGTAGCGAGGGTGCTGGGCTGCCAGATTGAGGACTTACTCGACCCGGAGCGCATAGCAGACGACACCTCGGAAACCGAATAATAAAACTTGGAACCAAAACAAAAACACCCGCCAGAACGGCGGGTGTGACAATCCCCAGTGATATAACAACAAAAACCCTCGTTCCATTGCGAATGTGTCATTGCACTTTCCAAGGGTGAGATCGACTCCTGAAAGGGATGCACTGAAATACTTTAAGATGATTTAACCCCAAAGCACAGCTCGTTGGAGCATTATGTTCTCTGCGAGCCGGTGGTTTTCCCTCGCTCAAGCTGCTCAATAACAAAAAACGGTCGGAGTTACTCGTCAGGCAACTCCGACCATTTTTTCTCTTTTTATTCCTCTTCGTCCCTGGCCCAGTGATAGGCGCAGCGGACAGCCTTATTCCAGCCCTTGATGCGCTTGGTGCGTTCCTCTTCCGAGATGGCCGGGCAGAACACGCGGTCCACCGACCAGTTGCGGGTGATGTCCTCGGCGGACTGCCAGTAGCCTACGGCGAGGCCGGCCAGATAGGCCGCGCCAAGCGCCGTCGTTTCCACGCAGCGGGGGCGCTTGACTTCGAGGTCGCTGATGTCGGCCATGGTCTGCATGAGGTAGTTGTTGGCCGACGCGCCGCCGTCCACCCGGAGAGACTTCATGGCGATGCCGGAGTCCGCCGCCATGGCGCGGAGGACGTCGTTGACCTGATAGCAGATGCTGTCCAGCGTGGCGCGGATGATGTGGTACTTGTTGCAGCCCCGGGTGAGGCCCACGATGGTGCCGCGGGCGTACTGGTCCCAGTGGGGCGCGCCGAGGCCTGTGAAGGCCGGCACGACGTAACAGCCGTTTGTGTCCTTGACCTTCTGAGCCATATACTCGGAGTCGCGGGCCTCTTCCAGCAGGCGCAGCTCATCGCGGAGCCACTGGATGGCCGCACCGGCCACGAAAATAGAGCCTTCCAGCGCATAATTCACCTTGCCGTCGGGGCCGCAGGCGATGGTGGTGACAAGACCATTCTGAGAAGTGACCGGCGTCTCACCGGTGTTCATGAGCAAAAAGCCGCCGGTGCCGAAGGTGTTTTTCGCCTCGCCGGAGGCAAAGCAGGTCTGGCCGAAGAGGGCCGCCTGCTGGTCGCCTGCCGCACCGGCAATTTTTATCTCGCCGCCGAAGTGCATCGGGTCAGCGTACTCATAAAAGCCGCTGGACGGCACCGGCTTCGGGAGCATACATTTCGGGATGTTCAGCTCCTGCAGGATCTCGTCGTCCCATTCCAGCGTGTGGATGTTGAACATCATGGTGCGGCTGGCGTTGGTATAGTCGGTGACGTGCAGTTTTCCGCAGGTCAGCTTCCAGATGAGCCAGGTCTCCACGGTGCCGAAGAGCAGTTCTCCCCGCTCGGCCCTTTCGCGGGCGCCGGGGATATGATCCAGTATCCACTTGAGCTTAGTGGCCGAGAAATAGGCGTCGATGATGAGGCCGGTCTTCTGCCGGAATTTCTCCGTCAGGCCCCGGGCTTTCAGCTCGTCGCAGTATTCGCTGGTGCGGCGGCACTGCCAGACGATGGCGTGGCAGATGGGCTCCCCGGTCTCCTTGTCCCAGACGATGGTGGTCTCCCGCTGGTTGGTGATGCCGATGGCGGCGATGTCCTCGGCTCGGGCGCCGACTTTGTTCATGGCCGAGAGGGCCACGCCCAGCTGGGTGGCCCAGATCTCATTGGCGTCGTGCTCCACCCAGCCGGGTCTCGGGTAATACTGGGCAAATTCCTTCTGCGCGACGCTGCAGATCTCACCCGCTTTGTTGAACAGGATGCAGCGGTTCGAGGTGGTTCCGGCGTCCAGCGCCATGATGTACGACATAGGCTCTTTTCTCCTTTTCCTGCTCTGGTTTTATAGTGTCAGAACGCCAGCGCGGGGCTCACTTCATTCCGCCGCTGGGTCTGGACGATACAATCCTTGTCCGGCACGACGCCCGCCGTACCGAGGGTGGAAAAGACGGTCTGCAGCGCCAGCATAGGGGTGTTGTTCTCCTGCGAGAGGTGACAGAGGGCAAACTTCTTGCAGCCCTCCTGGATGAGTTCCAGCAGCTTTGCCGCGCACTCGTCGTTGGAGAGGTGGCCCCGGACCGACTCGATGCGGGCGCGCAGATAGTAGGGGTACGGCCCGCTGCGGAGCATATGCAGGTCGTAGTTGCTCTCGAGGGCCACAAGGTCGCAGCCGGAGAGGGCTTCATGTACAGCAGGAGTCAGCACACCGAGGTCGGTGGCGATGGTCATGGTCTTCTCGTCGGGGGTGTGGATGCGGTAGCCTACACAGGGGACGTCGTGGCTGGTGGGAAAAGCTTTGACCCCGAAGACACCGATGTCCTCTTCCCTGCCCGGCGTCAGAGCTGTCATGTCGCAAGTGGCCGGAACAACGCCGTTTGCGTCCAGAAATTCCAGTGTTTCCTCTGCGCCGTACACCGGCAGCGGATATTTTTTCAGGAAGGTGGAAAGGCCCTTCACATGGTCGCTATGCTCATGGGTGACAAGAATGCCGTCGCAGTCGGAGATGTTCAGCTCCAGCTCCTTGAGGGCTGCGCCGGTGGTACGGACGCCTTTGCCCATATCCACGATGAGATACCGCTCCCCACAGCGCACGACGCTGCTGTTGCCGGAGGAACCGGAATAAAGAGAGATAAATTCAGACATGATAAACCTCAACAAATAAAACCCCTCCGTCTGCTGCGCAGTCATAAAAACGCAGGGACCTGACGGACTGCCAATGCCTCCCCTCGACAGGGGAGGCGGCACGCCGCAGGCGTGACGGAGAGGTTTTTCTAATTACAGAGCCTGTTCCAGTGCAGCGGGCATCCGCTCCACCTTCCTGATGTCAGCACCGAGGCCGCGCAGCTTCTCCACGATGTTCTCGTAGCCGCGCTCGATATGACCGATCTCCTCGATCTCGCTGGTGCCGTCGGCCATCAGGGCTGCAACGACCATCGCTGCACCGGCGCGCAGGTCGGAAGCGCGGAGCGGAGCGGGAGAAAGCTTCTCCACGCCCTCGAACACGGCCACCTGACCGTCCACCTGGACATTCGCGCCCATCTTGCGCAGCTCATCCACATAGCGGAAGCGATTATCCCACACGCTCTCGGTGACGGTGGAAGTCCCCTTTGCCACGCTGAGCAGAACGCCCATCAGGGGCTGCATATCGGTGGGGAAGCCCGGGTGGGGCATGGTGTTGATCTTGAGGGGCAGGATGTCGCCGGTGCGGCGAACCCGCACAGCATCGTCAAACTCCTCCACCTCAATGCCCGCACGGCGGAGCTTCGCGGTGATAGGCTCGAGGTGCTTGGGGGTGACGTTCTTCACCAGCACATCGCCGCCGGTGGCCGCTGCAGCCACCATGTAGCTGCCGGCCTCGATCTGGTCGGGGATGATGCTGTAAGTGCAGCCGTGCATCTGCTCGACGCCGCGCACCTTGATGACATCGGTGCCTGCGCCGCGCACATCAGCGCCGCACATATTCAGGAAGTTGGCCAGATCGACCACATGGGGCTCCTTGGCACAGTTTTCCAGAATGGTCTGACCCTTGGCCATGACAGCGGAGAGCATACCGTTCATGGTAGCGCCCACGCTCACCTTATCAAAGAAGATATGAGCGCCGTTCAGCTCGTCGGCGTGGACGGTGATCATGCCGTAGTCCACACTATCCTCTGCGCCCAGAGCGCTGAACACCTTCAGGTGCTGGTCGATGGGGCGGGGGCCGAGGTTGCAGCCGCCGGGCATGGCCACCTCGGCCTTGCCGAAGCGGGACAGCAGTGCGCCGAGGAAATAGTAGCTGGCGCGCATCTGGCGGGACAGGTCGTCGGGGACGTTGGTGCCGGTCAAATGGGTGGTGTCGATCTCGTAGGTGTTCTTGTTCAGCATCCGGACCTTAGCGCCCAGCACGCTGAGGATCTTGAGGCTCACCGCCACATCGCTGATGTCCGGCAGGTTCTCGATGACGCAGACGTCCGCTGCCAGAATGGTAGCAGGCAGGATGCCCACAGCCGCATTCTTCGCGCCGGAGATGATGACTTCGCCGTGCAGGGGCTTACCGCCCGTAATAACAAACTTTTCCAATTTTATGATCTCCTTGTCACAGTCCCGCTCCCCGCAGGCCCAAAAGGTCAGTTCAAGGTACGTTATTCCTTCTCGCTGTACAAAGCTCACAACCAGTTGGCATAATTACAGCTACTTTATTATACACAACTTCCAGCAAAAAGCAAAGCCCCAATGCACGCTCGTCGATTATTTTCTGTTTTGCCCAGTTTCTTTTCTATTATTCTCGGATTTTGTCTCTTATTTTCAGGAAAATTTTACATTTGCCACTGCTTACCACACACTGTCGTCGCAGCGGGTCTCCTTGATCCAGCCCAGCTGATAGGCCCGGACCAGCTGTTTGAGGTCGTGGACCTTCTCCCGCAGGATCTCGCCCTCGTCGGTCTCCTCCACGAGGATGCGGTGGTTCTCCGTCTCGAGGATGTTCTTCTGGGAGAGGATGTCCAGATTCTCGTTCACAGCCTTTTCGGCGCTCTCGAAAGGCTGGTGGGTGCGCAGGGACATGGTGCGGCTGGAATAGACCAGCGTGTAGCCCGCGATGCCGGTCTTTTCGTGGTAGGCGCGGCAGAAACCGCCGTCGATGACCACGAGGCGTCCACCGCCCTTGATGGGGCTCTCGCCCTTCTTCTCCTGCACGGGGACATGGCCGTTGACGATGTGGCTGGTGCCGGGCAGGCCGAACTCGGCGAGGATGCGGCGGCAGACGGCTTCCTCATTATACCATGTATAATAGGGGTCCTTTACCTCGGTGTGAGTGGAAGCGTCTTCGACATACAGCCGCTCGAAGGTGGTCATGGCGCTGCGGCCATACAGGGGCGACAGCTTGCCGCACCACAGATACCACAGGAAATCCTGTCCGCTCTGGCGGGCGGCGCTGCCCTCGGGGGCGAAGTAGCCCCGGCGGGCGCGCTCGTCACAGTAGTCCATGAGGGCGCGGCCCGAGTAGGCGTGGCCCTCGAACCGCTCCACAGCGAAGGTGCCTTTCTTAGTCATCGGCACAGCGCCGTGGTAGAGCAGGTTGCCGTTCTCGATGTGGTAGACGCTGCCCTTGGCGTACAGAAACTCGACGTGCTGCTGTAATTTCTCACTCTGGCGGAAGGACTGCACCAGCTTTTGCAGCACCACCTTCTCGTCGCTGTTCAGCGCGGTGGGGTCGGCGGGGTCTATCGTCGGGAAAGACGTATCCCGCATGGGGTACTCCCTGCCGCCCACCATGACGGTCCCCTTCTCCCAGTTGATGCGACGCAGGAAGTCGCGGTCCTGCATCTTGAAATCCGGGTTGCGGTCGATGACCTGACACTCGAGCTTGAGCATCAGGATAGTGATGGCCTTATGCATGACGGCGCAGCGATGGAGCATACCGGGGGTGTAGGGGCCGCGGGCAGTGTCGGTGTGAGGCATCCAGATGGTCAAGTCGTCGTCGCCATAGAACTGCTCGGCCATCCGCTGCAGGTGGCGGAGGTTGATGCCGTAGCAGTCCTCCACCATGCCGTGGTTGTGGTAAGCGAGGGTGGTCTTCAGCACCGTGCAGATGCAGATGGGACTGCCGGCCGCCGCGCCCATCCAGACCACGTCGTGGTTGCCCCACTGGATGTCCACATCGTGGTGGCGCATCAGCAGGTCAAGGATGACGTCGGGGCGGGGGCCGCGGTCGAACAGGTCGCCCACGATGTGGAGCTTGTCCACGGCCAGACGCTTGATGAGCTCACAGAGACGGACGATGAACTTATCGGCGCGGCCATTCTCGATGATGCTGCCGACGATCTGGCCGTAGTAGAGGTCTTTGTCGTGGTCCTCGAAGTGGGCGTGGAGCAGCTCATCCAGAATGTAACCGCAGCTGGACGGCAGGCAGGCCCGGACATGCTCCCGGGTGTGCTTGGAAGAGACGAGGCGGCAGATGTCGATGAGCCGCAGCAGCGTCTCACTGTACCACTGTTCCAGCGCTTCCTCGTCGGCGCAGCGCTCCTTGAGCTGGGGCAGCTTCTCGTTCGGATAATAGATCAGAGTCGCCAGCTCGGCCCGCGTCCCCTCCGGCACGGTATCCCCCAGCACAATGTCTACCTTTTCGCGGATGACGCCGGAAGCGGAGTTCAGGATATGTACGAACGCCTCGTTCTCACCGTGCAGGTCGCTCATGAAGTGCTCGGTGCCTTTGGGCAGCTTGAGCAGTGCCTGTGTGCTGATGATCTCGCTGGCGGCCGCTGCCTGCGAGGGATAGTCCCGGGCCAGAAGGCTCAGATATTTCAGGTTGTCCCGGATCTCTTCGGTCTCTGTACGCATGGTGTCCTCCAGATCATGTAGTATTCTTGCATGACATGCAATATTCAATCTTAGTATACCACTTACGGGGGCAAAAATGATATAATAGCCTCGGATAATTTAATATGATTCTTTCTCATAGGAGTTGGACAATATGTCTAAAAACATTTCCACAACGCCGCCTGTCTCCTGTACCCTCTGCCCCCGCCGCTGCGGCGCAGACCGTGCCGCCGGGCAGACGGGCTTCTGCGGGGCGGGCGGCACCCTGAAAGCCGCCCGTGCGGCCCTGCACTTCTGGGAAGAGCCCTGCATCAGCGGCACCCGGGGCAGCGGCACCGTGTTTTTCTCGGGCTGCACCCTCAAGTGTTGTTTCTGCCAGAATTACCCCATCAGCGCCGAGGGACTGGGCAAAGAGATCACGATAGAGCATCTGGCCGAAATTTTCCTCGATCTGCAGAAGCAGGGCGCCCACAACATCAACCTCGTCACCCCCGGCCAGTGGCGGCCCTGGATCATCGCGGCGCTGGACATTGCCCGGGCTGAGGGGCTGCGTCTGCCCATCGTCTGCAACACCGGCGGCTATGAGACGGTGGAGAGCGTGGAGGCGTGGCGCGGCTATATCGACATCTGGCTGCCCGATTTGAAGTACGTCTCCTCTTCCCTCTCCGCCGAGCTTTCCTCTGCGCCGGACTACTTCGCCCAGGCCAGGCCCGCCATCGAGGCCATGATGGCGCAGGCGGGCCATCCGGTGTTCGACAGCGAGGGCATCTTACAGAAAGGAGTCATCCTGCGGCATCTGGCCCTGCCCGGCCACATCGACGACAGTTTTGCCGTCCTCGACCGGATGGCCGCATGGAACGAGGCCGACCCCGGCTGCTTCATCCCCAGTGTCATGAGCCAGTACACCCCCTTTTACAAGGCCGCAGAGCACGGCATCGGGCGGCGCATCACCACCTACGAGTACCGCCGGGTGGTCAATTATGCCATGGATCTGGGGCTGACCGCCGGCTATATGCAGCAGAAGAGCAGCGCCCGGGAGGAGTATACACCCAGCTTTGATTTGACGGGCATTTAACCAGCCGGTAAACCTATCAGAGGCAGGTGGAGGGGAGTTTTCCAAGCAAATGTCCAGAGAAGTGGGGCCCCAGCGCGAAGCGTTGGGGCGAAACCGTGGGTTTCGGGTCCCATTTGCGGGGAAACTACCGGACGGCCTGCCGATACGCTTTCCGTCACAATCCACAAAAATCCTGCCAAATTTTCTCTCACAGTGTTTTTCTTTTCCTTGCAAATCCTCTCCGAAAGTACTATAATGGATACAACGATGTGCGTCATGTGGGGTCTGGCTGCCCTGCTGAGCACCAAACGCCCCGTCTCAAGAATGGTATATGAGAGGCGGCGGCTCAAATGCCCGAGAAGAGCAACAGGAGGACCGTTATGGAACATTTCAACCCCATTCTGGGCCACGAGACGACCGGACCGAAATTCATCACCTGCGGCGAGATCATGCTGCGCCTGACCCCGCCGAACTACGAAAAACTCCGCATGGCCACCAACTTTGAGGCCAGCTACGGCGGCAGCGAGGCCAACATCGCCCTCGCACTGGCAAACCTCGGCGTGGACAGCACCTTCTTCAGCGTCGTGCCGAACAACAGCCTCGGCAAAAGCGCCGTGCGCTGGCTGCGCTCCAACGACGTCCACTGCACCCCCATGATCCTCACCGAGCCGGATGAGACGCCCTCCAATCGTCTGGGTACATACTACCTCGAGACCGGCTACGGCATCCGCCCCTCCAAGGTCATCTATGACCGCAAGCACAGCGCCATCACCGAGTACGATTTCTCTCAGGTCGATCTGGACGAGCTGCTGGAGGGCTTCGACTGGCTGCACCTGAGCGGCATTACCCCGGCTCTGGCTCCCAACTGCCGCGGCCTCATCATCGATATGCTCAAGGAGGCCAAGAAGAAGGGCCTGACCGTCAGCTTCGACGGCAACTTCCGCTCCACCCTCTGGACCTGGGACGAGGCCCGCGACTTCTGCACCGAGTGCCTGCCCTATGTGGACGTGCTGCTGGGCATCGAGCCCTACCACCTGTGGAAGGACGAGAACGACCACTCCAAGGGCGACTGGAAGGACGGCGTGCCTCTGCAGCCCAGCTATGAGCAGCAGGACGAAATTTTCCAGCACTTCATCGAGCGCTACCCCAGCCTGAAGTGCATCGCCCGCCACGTCCGCTATGCCCACAGCGGCAGCGAGAACAGCCTGAAAGCTTTTATGTGGTATGACGGCCACACCTTCGAGAGCAAGCTGTTCACCTTCAACATCCTCGACCGCGTGGGCGGCGGCGACGCCTTCGCCAGCGGCCTCATCTACGCCATGCTCCACAACTACAAGGCCATGGACATGATAAACTTTGCGGTGGCAAGCAGCGCCATCAAGCACACCATCCACGGCGATGCCAACATCACCGACGATGTCAGCTCCATCCGCAACCTGATGAACATGAACTACGACATCAAGCGCTAAAGCAAACCAAAACGGCTTCGGTACGTCCAGACTGTGTACCGAGGCCGTTCTTTTTATGTTATGCCGCGCCGGCACTTCCTGCCGGATGACGATAAGTATGACTCTTGAAAGATTTTTTGAGCTTTTTCCTGTCAGATCATTGACAAACCGCTTTTTGCATGATAAAATCACACACGATTTTGAGAGACGAAGCGTGTCGAAGTCTTTTCAAAGCAATTTACCTTGGACCGCCCATCGGGGCTAAGGCCATACGGACAGCCGGGTCCACTGCCGACCGGCGGCGCAAGCTGCCATTATTGATTGAACGTCATAGTTCAAATTTTATAAGTTGGTTCCTTTACAACCATGAAATTGCGCGGAGCGTGCGCAGACTTGT
Source organism: Faecalibacterium longum (assembly GCF_040094125.1). Lineage (NCBI taxonomy): Bacteria > Bacillati > Bacillota > Clostridia > Eubacteriales > Oscillospiraceae > Faecalibacterium > Faecalibacterium longum. Next base: position 7,587 of record NZ_JBBNIH010000105.1, on the reverse strand, counting down.
GAAACGGTCAATAAGAGTAGTAAAAGTGTAATTGCTATATAGACTCTCGTCATCCCGTCCTTTTGAATCCTGATGAATCATGCTGCGATACGGCTCTGGCGTCTTTGCCCCGGAGGCTTTGTCCGCGCATTCAAACGGTTTTTTCAAAGCGCAAGCCTGCATTTCTGTGCAGGGCTTGTGCTTTTTTGTTTGCCCGCATGGTTTGCAGCAGGAGTCAGGGACGGAGGAAAAAACATGAGTGAGAACCGTACACGGTTCCGGCTGGACCAGCGCCGCGCACCGATCTACGAGGCTCTGGAGCAGTTCCGACAGATGCGGGTGGTCCCCTTCGATGTGCCGGGCCACAAGCGCGGCCGGGGCAACCCGGAGTTGACGGCCTTTCTGGGCCAGCAGTGCGTGGGCGTGGACGTCAACAGCATGAAACCGCTGGACAATCTCTGCCACCCGGTATCGGTCATCCGGGAGGCCGAGGAGCTGGCCGCCGACGCCTTCGGCGCAGCACACGCTTTTCTGATGGTGGGCGGCACCACCAGCTCGGTGCAGAGCATGGTGCTGACCGTCTGCAAGCGGGGCGACGAGATCATTCTCCCCCGCAATGTTCACCGCAGTGTGCTGAACGCACTGGTGCTCTGCGGCGCAGTGCCGGTCTATGTCAATCCCGAAGTGGACAAGCGCCTCGGCATCTCGCTGGGCATGAAGCGGGAGCAGGTGGCAAAAGCCATCAAGGAGCACCCCAACGCCGTAGCCGTGCTGGTGAACAACCCCACCTACTACGGCATCTGCTCTGATCTGCGTGCCATCGTCAAGATGGCCCACGACGCCGGGATGCTCTGCCTCGCCGACGAGGCCCATGGCACCCACTTCTACTTCGGCGGCGGCAGTCTGCCCGTCTCCGCCATGGCGGCAGGCGCGGACATGGCGTCCGTCTCCATGCATAAGAGCGGCGGCAGCTTAACGCAGTCGAGCCTGCTGCTCATCGGCCCCAACGTCCACCCCGGCTATGTGCGCCAGATCATCAACCTGACCCAGACTACCTCCGGCAGCTACCTGCTCATGTCCAGCCTCGACATCTCCCGGCGGAACCTCGCGCTGCGGGGCCGGCAGGTGTTCCATCAGGTGGCTGACATGGCCGAGTATGCCCGCGAAGAGATCAACGCCGTGGGCGGCTACTACGCCTTCGGCAAGGAGCTGTGCAACGGCAACTCGGTCTTCGACTTCGACACCACAAAGCTCAGCGTCCACACGCTGGACATCGGCCTCGCCGGCATCGAGGTCTACGACATCCTGCGGGATGAGTATGACATCCAGATCGAGTTCGGCGACATCGGCAACATCCTTGCCTACCTCTCCATCGGCGACCGCCCGCAGGAGATCGAGCGTCTGGTGAGCGCACTGGCCGAGATCAAGCGCCGCTACCACACCGACGGCACCGGCCTGCTGAGCCAGGAATACATCGACCCCGTCGTTGCCGCCAGCCCGCAGGAAGCGTTCTACGCCCCCAAAAAGAGCCTGCCCCTCCGGGAGACCGAGGGCATGGTGTGCAGCGAGTTCGTCATGTGCTACCCGCCGGGCATCCCCATCCTCGCCCCCGGCGAGCGCATCACCAAAGAGATACTGAACTATATCGAGTACGCCAAGGCCAAAGGCTGCAGCATGACCGGCCCGGAAGACCCGGACATCCTGCACCTGAATGTTCTGGCATAAGGAGAAGCAGATGGAGTTTTGGTTTTCGGAATTTCACACCCCGGACGTCAAGCACAGCATCCGGGTGAACAAGCAGCTCTACTCCAAGCAGAGCGACTATCAGCGCATCGACATTTTTGAGACGCCTGAATTTGGCCGGGTGCTGACGCTGGACGGCAACGTGATGCTCACCGAGCGGGACGAGTTCATCTACGACGAGATGATCGTCCACGTTCCCATGGCCGTCCACAAGGAGGCAAAAGACATCCTCGTCATCGGTGCAGGCGACGGCGGCGTGGTGCGGGAGCTGACCCGCTACGACCGGGTCGAGCGCATCGACCTCGTGGAGATGGACCCCCAGGTCGTGGAGGCCTGCCGCGCCTATCTGCCCGGCAACGCCTGCCGGATGGACGACCGCCGGGTCCACATCTACTTCGAGAACGCTCTGAAATACATCCGCCGCTGCGAGGAGGAATATGACCTCATCATTGTGGACTCCTCCGACCCCTTCGGCCCCTCCGAGGGCCTGTTCACCCGGGAGTTCTACGGCAGCTGCTTCAACGCCCTGAAAGAGGACGGCATCATGGTCAACCAGCAGGGCAGCCCCTTCTACACCGAGGACGCCAGCGCCATGCAGCGCAGCCACAAGCGCATCGCGTCCACCTTCCCCGTCAGCCGGGTCTATCAGGCACACATTCCGACCTTCGCCGCCGGCTACTGGCTCTTCGGCTTTGCCAGCAAGAAGTACCACCCCATCGACGATCTGGACGCCGACGCATGGAAGGCGCTCAATCTGCGCACCCGCTACTATACCACCCGGCTCCACGTCGGAGCTTTCTATCTGCCGGCATTCCTCGAGGAGATGCTGCGCGAAGTGGAGGAACCCAAATGATCTCACCCAATGTTGAAACCTTTATCGGCTGCGACAGCAGCTACCGCGCCGCCGACATCGTGCTTTACGGCGCACCTTTCGACTCCACCACCAGCTACCGCCCCGGCGCACGGTTCGGCCCGTCGGCCATCCGGCACGAGAGCTTTGGCCTCGAGACTTACAGCCCCTACCAGAACGCTGATTTGACCGACTTCGACATCTTCGACAGCGGCGACCTCGAGCTCTGCTTCGGCTCCAGCGAAGCCGCCCTTGCCGACATCGAGGCCCGGGCGGCAGAGATCCTGCACGACGGCAAGCTTCCGCTCCTGCTGGGCGGTGAGCATCTGGTGACGCTGGGTGCGGTGCGGGCCGTGGCGGAGAAACACCCCGGCCTCCACATCATCCACTTCGACGCCCACGCCGACCTGCGGGACGACTACCTCGGTGCGAAGCTGAGCCACGCCTGTGTGCTGCGCCGCTGCCACGAGATCGTGGGCGACGGCCACATCCACCAGTTCTGCATCCGCAGCGGCGAGCGGGCCGAGTTCGAGTTTGCGGCCCAGCATACCGAGATGCACAAGTTCGACTTCACCGGCCTTGCCGAGCTCACCGAACAGCTCTGCGCCACCAAAGAGCCGGTCTACCTCACCATCGACCTCGACTGCCTCGACCCCTCCTGCTTCCCCGGCACCGGTACCCCCGAGGCCGGCGGCGTGAGCTTTTTGCAGCTGCTGGACGCCATCCGCACCGTGTCCAAAGCCAACATCGTGGGCGCCGACCTCAATGAGCTGGCCCCCATGCTGGACATCTCCGGCGTCTCTACGGCCACGGCCTGCAAGGTGCTGCGGGAGCTGCTGATCGCCCTCGACAAGGGCTGGCCCGGGTTTCAGGTCTAACAAAAAATAATTTGATATAAAGGAGAAACCATCATGAGCAAAGTTCTGATCATCGGCTGCGGCGGCGTGGCCTCCGTCGCCATCCACAAGTGCTGCCAGGTCCCCGAAGTGTTCACCGACATCTGCATCGCCAGCCGCACCAAGTCCAAGTGCGACAAGCTGGCCGCAGAGCTTGCCCCCAAGACCACCACCAACATCACCACCGCACAGGTGGATGCCGACCATGTGGACGAGGTCATCGCCCTCATCAAGAGCTATCAGCCCGACCTCGTGATGAACATCGCCCTGCCCTATCAGGACCTGACCATCATGGACGCCTGCCTCGCCTGCGGCGTCAACTACATGGACACCGCCAACTACGAGCCGGAGAACACCGACGACCCCGCGTGGCGTGCCATCTATGAAAAGCGCTGCAAGGAGGCAGGCTTCTCCGCCTACTTCGACTACAGCTGGCAGTGGGCCTACGCCAAAAAGTTTGAGGAAGCCGGCCTCACCGCCCTGCTGGGCAGCGGCTTCGACCCGGGCGTGACCCAGGCTTACTGCGCCTACGCCAAGAAGCACGAGTTCGACACCGTCGACACCATCGACATCCTCGACTGCAACGGCGGCGACCACGGCTATGCTTTCGCCACCAACTTCAACCCCGAAATCAACCTCCGCGAAGTCTCCGCCCCCGGCAGCTACTGGGAGAACGGCCATTGGGTCGAGATCCCGGCCATGAGCATCAAGCGGGAGTACGATTTCGACAAGGTGGGCCAGAAGGATATGTACCTGCTCCACCACGAGGAGATCGAGTCTCTGGCAAAGAACATCCCGGAGGCAAAGCGCATCCGCTTCTTCATGACCTTCGGCCAGAGCTATCTCGACCACATGCGCTGCCTCGAGGACGTGGGGATGCTCTCCACCACCCCCATCAACTTCAACGGGCAGGAGATCGTCCCCATCCAGTTCCTGAAAGCCCTCCTGCCTGATCCCGCCAGCCTCGGCCCCCGCACCAAGGGCAAGACCAACATCGGCTGCATCTTCACGGGCAAAAAGGACGGCAAGGAAAAGACCTATTACATTTACAATGTCTGCGACCACCAGGAGTGCTACAAGGAAGTCGGCTCTCAGGCCATCAGCTATACCACCGGCGTTCCGGCCATGTGCGGCGCACTGATGCTGCTGACCGGCAAGTGGACCACCAAGGGCGTCCACACCGTGGAAGAGTTCGACCCGGACCCGTATCTGGACGCACTGGACAAGTACGGCCTGCCCCGCTCTGAGAGCCACAGCCCGGCTCTGGTGGACTGATGCGGCTGGTCGATACACGCCCGCCCTTCGCGGGGCTGGCAAACCTCTCGGAGGGCGCACTCGCTTCCCTGCCCACCCCCTGCTATCTGCTGGACGAAGCCCAGCTGCGCCGCAACGGCGAAATTCTGCTGGGGGTCCAGCAGCGGACAGGCTGCAAGATTTTATTAGCGCAGAAAGCTTTCTCCAACTTCGACCTCTACCCGCTTCTCGCACCCTACCTCGCAGGCACTGAGGCCAGCGGCCTCTACGAGAGCCGTCTGGGCAAGGAAGAGCTGCCCGAGAAGGAGAACCACGTCTTCTGCGCCGCCTACCGGGTGGACGAGTTCAACGAGCTTCTGGATTACGCCGACCACATCGTGTTCAACTCCCCGGCCCAGCTGGCAAAGTTCGGCCCTGCGGCCAAGGCAGCGGGCAAGAGCGTCGGTCTGCGCATCAACCCGGAGCGTTCCACGCAGGAAGGCCATGCCATCTATGACCCCTGCGCCCCGGGCAGCCGTCTCGGCACCACCCGCGCCCAGTGGGACGCGGCTCTGGCAAAACAGCCGGGCCTCGCCGCCCTGCTGGACGGCCTGCACTTCCATACCCTCTGTGAGCAGGACGCCGACGCGCTGGCCGTGACGCTGGACGCCGTGGAAGAGAAGTTCGGCGACCTGCTGACGGGGCTGAAATGGCTCAATTTCGGCGGCGGACACCACATCACCCGCCCGGGCTATGACCTTGCCACGCTGGAAGCCTGCATCGCCCGGATGCAGGAGAAGTACGGCGTACAGGTCTATCTGGAGCCGGGCGAGGCGTGGGCGCTGAACGCGGGCTATCTCGTCACCACAGTGCTGGACACTCTGCAGAACGGTGACACCAGCCTCGCCATCCTCGATATGTCTGCGGCCTGCCACACCCCGGACGTCATCGAGATGCCCTACCGTCCTCCCCTGCTGGATGCGGGCGAGCCGGGCGAAAAGCCCTGCACCATCCGCCTCGGCGGGCCGACCTGCCTCGCGGGCGATGTCGTGGGAGATTACAGCTTCGACGCCCCGCTTGCCGAGGGAGACCGGCTCATCTTCGGCGACATGGCCATCTACACCACCTGCAAGAACAACACCTTCAACGGGATGCCCCTGCCGCCCATCTGGGCACTGGCTGAGGACGGCACCTGCCGGGAGCTGGTCCGCTTCGGCTACAACGACTTTAAGATGCGGCTGGGTCACCGCGCATAAAACGAAAGCCATCGGCTGTCTGGGCCGATGGCTTTTTTGTTTACTTGAGTTTCTTTTTGGCTTCGTACTCCCGCAGGGCGGTCAGCGCCTCGCCCGACAGCGGGTAGAGGGCCAGCATATTGAATATGGTCATCAGGCCGATGCCCACGTCGCCGAGGTCCCACACCACGGTGTAGGCCTGCATCCCGCCGACGACCAGCATCACCAGCGCCAGCACCTTGTAGGCCGTCTGCCAGAACCAGCTGTCGCCGAAGAGATAGGCCACGTTGCAGCGGGCGTAGTAGAGGATGCCGATAAAAGTAGAAAAGCTGAACAGCGCCAGCGTCACTGCAATGAAGACGACGCCGAAGCTGCCCAGATGGTACTGCATCGCCGCCTGCAAAAGGTTCATGCCCTGCAGGCCGCTCGTCACGCTCTCGGGAGCCAGCAGCATCACGAAGGCCGTGCAGCTGCAGATGACGATGGTGTCGATGAGGACGCCCAGCGCCTGCACGAGGCCCATCTTCACGGGGTCGTCGCACTCGGCGGCAGCAGCGGCGCAGGGGGCCGAACCGGAACCGGCCTCGTTGGAGAAAAGGCCCCGCTTGATGCCGTTCATCACCACAGCGCCAAAGCCGCCGCCCACAGCCTGACGCAGGCCCAGCGCCTCCGAGAAAATGCAGACGAAGACACCGGGCAGCTGGGGCAGATGGGTGAGGATGATCCAGAGGGTCATGACGAAGTAGCAGCCCGCCATGATAGGGACGATGACGTCGAGGCTCTTGACGGTGGCCTCCTTCCGCAGGACGATGACCGCCGCAAGCGCCGTCAGCACCAGCGTCGTGACCAGCGGCGGGATGGAGAACGCATTCTGGAACGCCTCGCTCACCGAGTTGCTGACCACCTGGCTGATGCCGCACCAGCAGATGAGGCCCGACACGGCAAACAGGCAGGCCGCCACCGAGCAGCGGAGCTTCCTGCCCCGTTTGCGCTCCGCGAGGGTGTGGAGATAGTAGGCCGGGCCGCCCCGCCAGCCGCCGTAAAGGTGGTCGGGCTGCTTGTATTTCTGGGCCAGCGTGGACTCCACAAAGGAGGTGGATGCGCCCAGCAGAGCCGTCACCCACATCCAGAACACCGCGCCTGCACCGCCCACAGACACCGCCGCCACAACGCCCACCAGATTGCCCATGCCCACCCGGGTGGCCGTGGACACCACCAGCGTCTGGAAGGACGAGAGGCCGCTGCCCTTGTCGTTCTTCTCGCAGACCGCCGCCAGCATATCCCGGAACAGCCGCACCGGCAGAAGCCTTGTGCGCAGGGTGAAGAACACCCCCGCCGTCAGCAGCAGGATGACCATAAACGAAAGACTGAGGGTCACGTTTCCCAGATGCAGGGTGAGCAGGTCGCCCCACAACAGACGGTAGACGCCCTCGATGAGTTGAATGAGCACAGCATTTCCTCCCAGTGCTTGGATTTGGCCGTTTTTGCACAAAAACAGGCCGCCGTCCTTTATTATAGACGATTCGGCCTGTTTTGTAAATCAGGAAAGTGAAGTTCAGGAGAAAAAAGCAACAGCGACGACCGCCGCCAGTGGCGGAAACAGGGAGGAGCTGTTGGGGCCGCGGCCAGCAGGATGCGAGCGGCAGCGAAG